>NZ_JBPCPN010000025.1:0-90380 GCF_050999135.1 Candidatus Dormiibacter sp.
ACCAGATCGAGCGCAAGTTCCGCGAGACCCGGCTTTTCCAGGTCGCCCCGATCTCCACCAACCTGATCCTGGCGCATATCGGGGAGCACGTCCTGGGTCTTCCACGCTCCTACTGATGCTCCCCCTCAACCCCGCCGCGGTCGAGGGAGCTGGAATGGCGGGAGCGATCTAGGGAAGCGTGGGCACGAACCAAAATGGCGTGCCTACATGCGCGCGCTTTGGATGGGGCGTCAGGGCGCGGCTCGTAAGGACTCCCAGGCGACCCGGACGCCGAGGCCGACGAGCACCACACCGGCAACCGTCTCGAAGCACCGCCGCAGGCGCCGCCCCAGCGGGCTGGCGCCGAGCCCGGCCAGCCCGCGGCCGTAGACCAGCAGCCAGCTGATCAGCATGACCTCGAACAAAGCCACCATGAGCATGGTCCGCGCCGCGCCATCTCCCGGGCGCAGGAACTGCGGCACCAGCGTCAGGAAGATGACCGCCGCCTTGGGGTTGAGGAGGTTGCCAGTCAGCCCCTGCAAGAATGCCACCCTGCGGCTCAGGTGTGGACCGGCTCTCGTGGGGGCTGGTTGTGGCACAGCCTGGCCTTGCGCGCGCGTGCGGAGCAGCGACCGCAGGGCCAACGTGCCCAGCACTACTAGGTACGCGGCTCCGGCGAGGCGCAGCATCGTAAAGATGGTGGCCGAGCGGGCCAGCACAGTGGCGACGCCCAACGCCGCTGCCGCCGCCCAGCCCAGGATGCCGACACCGACGCCGAAGGCGGTGGGGGCGACGGCGTCGACTCCACCGCGCAGCGCGTTGCGAGAGACCAGCGCCATGTCCGGACCGGGAGTGATGATCAGCAGCCCCGCCACCGCGACGTAGGCGAGAAACCGACCATCGATGAAGTCCACGATCCTCAGCGTACTGGCCGCGCTTGGAGCGCCCATTACTCATCGCGTGTTTAGATAGCAACGCTCAGGGCGGTGCGAAACGGGAGCATCTCGGGTGTGAAACAGCGGCTGGTCGGAGAGGAACTCAACCAAGACCGGCGCAAGCACCTGGACTTCCATGTCGTGGGTCTGCCCTTCCAAGTGTGCGCAGTTGTGCATCAGGCATGGCTTGGCTCAGGGGCCGTGCTGTGTCAGACATGAAAGGATAGCTGGCGTCGCCGCTCATAACGAGTGTAGGTACGCTCACGCGGGCTGCCAGGTCGCTGGGTACGGAAGCGGCTTTCCCCAAGATCGCGGTGTGGTCATAAAGGCGGGGCGGGACTGTGACCCGCCCGCACCCGCCTCTCTGTCGCCTGGATCGCCCTACTACTGAGCCGGCAAAGCAGCGATCAAGTGCCTATTGATACAACACAGCCTGGATCTTCGGATCATTGATATTCGTGGAGTCGTACCAGTAGTAGCCCGTGTTGATGAACTTGGGCTGTGATACTCCCTTGATCGCCTTCATCGCCGCCACGACTACCTGTTGGCCAATTGCGATGGGGTTCTGCGTAATTGCGCCTGCCAATATGCCGGACTTGATCGCGTCGATCTGAGCCTTTCCTGAGTCGAAACCAACTGCCTTCACGCCCTTCTTGCCGCTCTCCTGGATGCCTTTAGCCACCCCTTCAGCGGAAGCTTCGTTCGAGCCGTAGATGCCAGCGAGGTCCTGGTTAGCTGCGATGATCGACTTGGTGATGTCAGCTGCCTTGTTCAGGTCGCTGCTGCTGTACTGCGGAGGCAACAGGGTGATGCCCGGGGCGTTCGTCTTCATCCAATCGATGAAACCGTCACGGCGTTGAGTACCGGTCTGGCTGGTCTGATCGTGAATGACCATGCCAACCACTCCCTTACCACCGAGCAGCTGCGAGAGGTGCTTGGCATCCTCGGCGGCCGCAGCCTTATTGTCTGTTGCTGCAGTCGTCACCGGGACGGTGCTGTCGACGCCGGAGTCAAACGCGATCACCGGGATATTCGCCGACTTCGCCTGCTGCATGAGAGGCGCGGCCGCCCTGCTATCCAGTGCGGCAAACCCGATGGCGTCGGGGCGCTTCGCGAGGGCGTTGGTGAGCATCGTAATCTGCTTTTCCACATCGGACTCGGTAGGCGGTCCCTCAAAAGTTATTCTCGCACCCTCCTTCTTGGCTTCACTCTCGGCACCACTCTTGACCGCCTGCCAAAACTGCTGAGAGAAGCCTTTGGAGACAATGGCGATGTACGGCGTCTTGCCCCCACTCGCACCCGTGCTGCCGCTGCCACCGCACGCCGCGACTGACAACCCAACGAGCACGCTGGCAATGATTCCGATCCGTCCCCTGAGCATGTGCATCGTACTCCTCCTTGTCCACCGTGAATTACCGTTCGCGACCGTGATGCCTGACTCCAGCGGCGGATTTCCAGTCCTAGACCCCCGCCGGGCGAAATGGTGGTAGATCACATGGCGGCCTTCCTTCTACGTATGTTGTCCGTGTAGACCGCGGCCAGGATGACCGCGCCCAAGACGACGTTCTGCCACTCCTGCGGCACGGACATAATCTGCAAGCCGTTGTTCAAGAGGGAAATGATGAGGGCGCCAATCACCGTGCCGAGGATCGATCCCTTTCCGCCAAACAGCGAGGTGCCGCCGATGACAACCGCCGCAATCGCCTGCAGCTCATAGCCCTGGCCCAGGGCGGGCTGGGCGGAACCAAGGCGAGCAGAAATAAGTACACTGGCGAGCCCGATAAACAGGCCGGCAAAGGCGTAGATGATGATTTGCCACTTGCGGACATTGATACCCGAGAGCGCAGTTGCATCTGCGTTGCTGCCTATCGAGTAGGTGTATCTGCCTAAGACAGTCTTGTTCAAGATGACGGCAGCGATGATGGCTACGGCAGCCAGAACAATTACGGCATTGGGGAACTTCACCCCTGGGATGAGATTGCCGGTTGAGATGGCCGCATACCCCGGAACCGTGTCGAAGTAGATCGGGGCGCTGTGAGAGATGACCAGCGCAAGTCCCTGAGCAGCGAGCATCATTGCTAACGTGGCGATGAAGGGTGGGATCTTGAGAATCGCAACGTTGAAGCCATTGATGAATCCAATGACCCCACCGAAGAGGATCGCCAGCAGCACTCCAACAGGCAGCGGTATATGCCAGTGCACGATGAACACGCCGGCCATCACCGCGGACAGGGACATGCCCGTACCAATGGAAAGATCAATGCCGGCGGTGATGATCACGAACGTCGTGCCTATCGCCAGGGTCCCAATGACGACCGTCGAAAACAGCATTGACGTCACGTTTGAGAATGTCAGAAAATCCGGACTCGCAAGTGAAAAGAACACGAAAATGACGATGAGGCCACCGAAGGCTAGAAACTGCTGGAGCCTTCCTCTGATCGTCGATGCCAGCTCCCGACCTATCGGTTTCTCCGTCGCTACACCCGAGGCGGTCACTTCTCCCCTGCCGTCTGATCGCTGTTGACGCCGGCTGGGGACGCTTCGTCTGTTTCGAAAGAGTCGTGCCCCGCTGGGTCGCCAGGGCGTTCGGCCTGCCTCAGTGTCGCGTAGTGCATAACTGACTCTTGGGTTGCCTCGTCAGCCGTGAGGATCCCGGCGATGCGCCCCTCGGTCATCACGACCACCCGGTGGGACATCCGCAGCACTTCCGGCAGCTCAGAGGAGATCATGATGATCGACTTGCCGTGGGCCGCCAGTTCGTTGAGCAGGACATAGATCTCCTCCTTGGCACCGACGTCTATCCCGCGGGTTGGCTCGTCAAAGATCAGAATGTCGCAGTCCTTGACCAGCCATTTGGCGATGACGACCTTCTGCTGGTTGCCGCCGGACAGGTTCTTCGTGATCTGGTTGATGGAAGGGGTCTTGATCCGCAAGGTCTTGACGTACTTCGCCGCAGTTGCTCTCATGCTCTTGCTCTTGAGGAACCCCCACGCTGCGTAGAGTTCGCTAACTGCGCTGAGGACGATGTTGGCCCCAACGTCTTGCTCGAGCAGCAGGCCGAAGCGCTTGCGATCTTCGGAGAGGTAGCCAATCCGATGCTTCGCGGCGTCCGCGGGGTTGCGGATCGAGATTCGCTTGCCGCGCAGCGTAATGGTTCCGGACTCGATAGCGTCTGCTCCGACGATCGCACGCGCGACTTCGGTTCGACCAGCACCCATGAGCCCAGCGAAGCCGAGGATCTCACCCTTTCTGAGGTCGAAGCTAACATCCTTCAGCCGTTCCTTGGTGGTCAGCCCCGAGACGGAGAGGAGAACCTCCCGGTCATCGCGCACCCCGACCGGGGTAGCGTCGCTCGTGATCGAGCGGCCCACCATGAGGGCAATAACGTCTTTCATCGATGTCGTCCGCACGTCGAGCGTGTCGACGTATTGGCCGTCGCGGATTACCGTCACGCGATCGGAGATGACCTTCAGTTCGTTCATGCGATGCGAGATGTAGATGACACCGGTATTCGGCCGGATGAAACGTCGGATGAGTTCGTGCAGAGTCGCCACCTCTGCGTCGTTGAGCGCCGCGGTCGGCTCGTCCATGATGAGGACCTCGGCCTCGTAGGATAGGGCTTTGGCGATCTCAACCATCTGCTGCTTGGCGACCGTGAGAGCGCCTACATTCTGCTTCGGGTCGAGGGGAAGCTCAAGGCGCTCAATGAGCTTTTGAGCCTTCACGTTGAGGGCGCGCTCGTTCAAGAAGATGTTGGCCCAACGGGGTTCTCGCCCCACAAAAATGTTTTGGGCCACTGTGAGGTCGGGAATCAGGTTGAAGTCCTGATGGATAACGGCAATGCCTAACTCTTGCGCATGCTTCGGGCTGGCGACCTCCAGCCTTTCGCCGTTGAGGTAAAACTCCCCTTCATCAGCGGTGTAGATGCCCGAGAGCAGTTTCATCAGTGTGGACTTGCCAGCGCCATTCTCACCAGCAAGGGCCAAGACTTCGCCCGGACGAAGGTCCAGGTGGACCTTGGAAAGAGCTTTCACACCTGGGAAGTTCTTGGTCACTCCTTGGACCTCCAGGAGTGGTGTCATGGTCCTGGCGTCTTCCCTGTTCCAGCGGATGTTTGATCCGCAGTCACGACCCCCTTGCGAAGCAGCGCGTTGCCATATTTGCGCGATTCTCCCGTGCGCACGATCAGGAACGCTTGAGCCGACAGTTCATAAAATATTTGCCTCTCGACAAAACGGACGTCGGCTCCGGTTGTCCCCGCGGCCGCGATGAGCTCGTCCTGCAGGGCCAGCTGCGCCCCGGTGGCGGAAGTCATCAGATCCAGAGCCGGCGCATCGTCGAGCGGGACGACTGTGCGAATCGCCCGGAGGACGTCTGGTGAAGTTAGACCGGGGAGCTCCAGGATCCGGCTGGCGAGTCGCTCCGCCGGAAAGTGCGCATCGGCCACCACGACGGCGTCGGAATGCCCCATGGCGTCAAGATACGCGAGCAGCCGACCCGTGAGCAGAGGATGTATTCCTGTCAGCACTGCCGACTCTCTCCTCGAGAAAGCTGGGTTCGCTGGAACCGGTTGAAACGCATTGTTTTTGCACCGTCGATCCTATCGCACCGCGGATGCCGTGAACTGCGGCGAATTTTCGAGTCACGCGTTCCGAGTGCAGTGTAGCCGATGGTAGATGGTGGGCGGGAACTGAGCCGGCAAGAGTGACAGACGGTGGCATAAGATAGCGGTTGGATGACGCGGCGGGACACTTTAGCTCGCTGCTCTCCCAAGTCGGTAGGTCGCGACGGCAGTGCCGCCCATCAGCAGCGACTGTTCTCCAGCCGATAGCTCGCCGATGAGCTCAGCCATGACCCGCCAGGTGGGACCGTACCCGCCCGCCGGAACAGTCATCGGCCAATCACCGCCGTACATCAGGCGCGAGGGTTCGAAAAGTTCGAGTGCGGTCTCCCACGTTGGGCGCAAGGCCGCGGCCGTGAACGGAGTTCCTGGCACCCGCATGCCGGAGAACTTGCCGACTGTGTTCGGATATGCGGCTACGCGCGCGATGGCCTCGCGCCAGTCAGCGTAGTCCGGCCTGCCAATCGGCGGTTTTCCCAAATGGTCGATGACGATGGTGAGATCGGGGAAGTCTGCCGCAAGGGCCTCCGCAGCCGGAAGGTGGCGCGGCCAAGCATCAGGTATGTCGTACGGGATCCTGCGCGTGGCAAGCAAGGCCAGCGACTCCCGTACGCCCGGCAAGGTGAGGAAGTCGGCGCGTGGATCCATGTGCAACAGATTGCGTACTCCGCAGAAGGCCCGATGCTGCTGCCAGTGATCCAGGGCATGCTCGGTGGCCGCCGGGTCATCCAGCGCCACCCACCCGACCACACCGGCCACCCACGCGTTCGCGTCGGCGGTGTCCAGTAGGAACTCCGTGTCGGCGAGCGAATCCTCCGCCTGAACGAGGACCGCACGGTCCATGCCTGAGGCATCCAGTTCGGCCTTGGCGTCGGCTGCCGTGTATGTCGCATACAGGCTGCCCTGCTCGCGGTTCAGCCAGGCGTAGTCGCTGACTTCAAGATCCCAGACGTGCAGGTGGGAGTCGATCCGCGAGCCCGCGTTGAAGGGGGTGCTCATTCGGCAATCAACCCCTTCGCGGCGAGGGTGCGCCACATGTCGTCAGGGATGGTCACCATCATCCGCTCGGCATTTTGTTGAATTTGTTCTGACGTGCTTGCGCCCACGACGACCGTGCGCACGGCCCGCTCCCGGAGCGTGTACTGGAGAGCGGCGGCCGGCAACTCGACGTCGTACTGCGCGCAGACGCCCGCGATGTCCTTGGTCCGAGCAAGCAGCTGGGGTGGAACCTCACCGTACTCGTATCGCGAGTGCGTGCCGAGATTGTTGGAGGCCAGCAGCCCCGAGTTGAACACGGATGAATTGACCACACCGATACCTTTCCGGCGGCACTCCGGGATGACCTCAGCCAAGGCCGGCTGCTCAACCAGGGTGAAGCGGCCGGCTACCATGAGCAAGTCGAGGGCGTCAGAGCGCACGGACTCGAGCAGAGCCGCCACGGACATGGAGCCGACGCCGATCGCCGACACCAAGCCCTCGTCGCGTAGCGCGGCAAGAGCTGGGATGCCAGCGGAGATCCCGAGAGTAAGGTCATATTTCTCGGGGTCATGCAAGTAGAGAATGTCAACCGAGTCCAGCCCGAGACGTGCAAGCGACTCGTCCAGGCTGCGACGGATGCCGTCGGCACTGAAGTCCCACACGCGCTTCAGATCGGCGGGGACCGCGAAGTCATTGGCGGCGTCCAGCCGTCCGAGACCCTCCGGGTTTGGCCTTAACAAACGGCCGACTTTTGTGGACACGATGAACTGGTCTCGCGGCTTGGTCGCCAGGAAGTGCCCAACTCGCAGCTCGGACAGTCCCAGCCCGTAATGCGGCGCCGTGTCGAAGTACCGAATTCCCGTCTGCCAGGCGGTCTCGAGCACCGCCTGCGCCTGGTCGTCGGTCAGCGGTCGATAGAGGTTGCCCACATTGGCGGCCCCGTACGACAGCGGTCCAAAGCCAAAGTCACTCATCACGGTTGCCCGCCCGTTCCTGGGGGCATCCCAGCTAGCCACGGGGAGAAGCTTCAAATTAGCGCCAGAAAAGCGATCGACGTACCGGCACGCGTTGTTCAGGCATCAGGGGCGGCCTTCTGCAGCCGAGCTAGAGTGTGCGCCTGTTCCAGCGTCGCTGGATAGAGCTCTCGATACACCCCGTACAGCTCATCGTAGAGGGAGCGATTAGCCGGGTTCGGCTCAACGTTTGCCACCACAGTGCTCCAGTCTTCCTCCGGCGCAGCCAGGCCTACGGCTCGCGCGGCCAGCAACGTGTCTCCGTAAGCGGCGCCGATGGTGTGCTGCGGCAGCAACTGCCTGCGGCCCGTGACGTCCGAGACTACCTGTGTCCACAAGCCCCCCTTCGTCCCGCCACCGACCGCGACCAGCCTCTCGCTCTTGCCCCCGGCCTCGGCCATCGTTTCCAGAATGTGTCGCACACCATAGGCGGTGGCCTCCAAGACAGCGCGGTAGAGATGACCGCGGCCGTGAGAGAGGGTCAGCCCAAGCATCAGGCCGCGTGCCGACGCATCGAACAGCGGCGTGCGTTCCCCAGCGAAGTAGGGCAGGATGACCAGGGCGTCTGAGCCAGGCGGAACCGAGGCCGCCTCTGCCACCAGGTCCTCGTAGGGCAAATTCCCCGAAATATTCCTAAGCCACGCTGTGATGGCGCCAGAGGTCGCCATCCCACCTGCCAGGTTGTGAGTTCCAGGTAGGACGCCGGTCGTGCCCCAGAGGCCGGGATCGCTCACTGGCCGATCCAGCACCTCGATCAAGAACATGGTGGTCCCATACATCAACATCAGGTCGCCGGGATGTTGGACACCAACGCTCGCCGCCTCACTCCACGCGTCAATTGTTCCTGTGACAACCGGCGTGCCGGCCGACAGCCCAGTGACCTCGGCAGCTCCCGCAGTCACCATGCCGACGACCTCTGCCGGCCACAAGAGGCGGGGCAGCGATAACCCAGGTGCGATCTGCTCTGCCCATTCGGTGATCCAGCCGTTCTCGTGTACGTCGTAGAGCGGGTCACACTGACTGGCGGAGTGGTGATCGAGTACATACTCGCCGGTCAGCCGGTGGGCGATGAACGAGTTGACCATGAAGAGTTTCTCAGTCCGCTCCCAGATCTCCGGTTCGTTGCGCCTGAGCCACAGAATCTTTGGGCCGATGGCCTGGGTCGTGAGGATCGAGCCGCACCGGGAGAGAAGCTTCTCCTTGCCATACCTGTCATTCAGTTCCCTGATCTCGTCCTCGGCGCGGGTGTCGATGCCATAGAGAATTGCAGGCCTCAGCGGCCTACCGGCGCCGTCGGCCGCCAGAAAGCAAGCGCCTATCCCGCTGACGCAAACCGCAGCTACGCCCCCCTCCGCCTGGGGCAGGAGTTCACGGCACAGGCCGAGGAAATCCGCCCACCAGATCCCCTCGGCATCGTGTTCGGCCCAACCGGGCCGGGGAAGGGAGAGCGAGTGCTCTCTCTGAGCGCTTGCCACCACCTCGCCACCGGGTCTGGCTAGCACACCCTTGCTGGAGGCGGTTCCAATATCCACGCCCAGCAGTAGTTCGCCCCTCACCATCGTGCGCAGCGGGGTCCTCCCCCGATTGTGCATGACATCCGCACGTTCACTGTAATCGATTACTGCCTTCCATTACACTGCCACTCAAAAGAGTGTCAAGGGGACCGCACCGATCAAGCCGACCGGTCACCAGGATCGCAACCGTGCACGACGTGGCGGCGGCCGCGCGGGTCTCGGTCGCCACCGTCTCCCGGGTCCTGAACGGCAACGAGAAGGTGGACCGGGAGCGCCAGCGCCGGGTCCTGTCAGCCATCGAGGAGCTTGGTTACCGGCGGGACGGGGTGGCGCGAAACCTGCGCCGGGGCTTCACCAAGGTTTGGGGGCTCGTCATCAGCGACATCGAGAACCCTTTCTTCACCAGCTTGGTCAGGGGCGTCCAAGATCAAGCCGACGAGGAGGGCTATTCGATCATCCTCTTGAATTCGGACGAGGACTTGGATAAAGAAGCCCGCTGTCTGGCGCTCATGGTGGAAGAGCGTGTCGCCGGTGCCATTCTGTCGCCAGTGTCTGAGACGCAGTCGGTGATGGATCTGCTGGTTTCGACCGGCACTCCGACGGTAATGGTCGATCGCCGAATTCGCGGTCTCGCAGTCGATACGGTCACTGTTGACAATGTGCTGGGCGCGTACGAGGGCACCATGCACCTGCTCGGTGCCGGACACCGGCGTGTGGCGTGCATCAGCGGTCCGGCCGAGTCCACCACCGGCCTCAATCGCGTAACCGGATATCTGCGCGCCCTCGAGGAGACCGCCCTGGCCGGCGAGCCCGAGTTGATTCGGACTACCGACTTCAAGCGGGGTGGCGGCTACCGGGCCACCCTAGACCTTTTTCGCCAGGATCACCGTCCGGACGCCATGATCGTCATGAACAACCTGATGACCGAAGGTGCGCTCCATGCCCTGCGCGAACTCGGACTACGAGTGCCCCGCGACGTGGCCTTGGTTGGCTTCGACGACCTCTCCTGGGCAACGCTGGTTGAGCCCCAACTGACCACCATCGCCCAGCCAGTGCGGGAGCTGGGACGGGCGGCCGCGGAATTGCTGGGCCGACGATGCCGTGGCGACAGCTTCGGCTTCCCGGCCGAGGTGATGTTGGCGCCCAGCCTGCAGATACGCGAGAGCTCCGTATCCCGACAGCCGTCACCAGGGTGATTCGGCGGTTGACTCGCCGCGTCCAAGGACGATGATGATCAGAACGAAGACTGGCGTCTGCCGCGGGTCAGTGATAGACGGCCTTCTTGGGTCGCCGGGGCATATGCCGGGTGGTGTGAGGGGGGAGGCGCGGCCTCCCCCTGCCTCTACTGCTGCTTGCTGAAGTCGTACTGCTGATACAACTGGGCGGCATTCTGCGGAGTGACCTCGGTTGTGCCCAGCACCTGCTTCTTCGACACCGGTTGGTGGTGCACGATCTTCTCTGCTGAATCGGCCGCCTGCTGTGCGCAGGTGGGGTAAATGAAGGTACCGGCCAGCTCTCCGAGCTGCACGGCGCGAATCCCCCCGTCAGGGATGGCCAGGCCGTCGATCCCGATGAACTTCATCTCCTTATCGCGGTTTGCGGCCTTGGCTGCCAGGTAGGCGCCGAGCGCCATAGGGTCGTTGTGGCCGTACACCAAGTCGATCTTGGGATACTGCGCCAGCCATTGTTGCATGATCGGCGTGGCGTTCTCCTTCAGCCACTTGCCCTCCCGATTGGCCACTATCTTGATGTTCGCGTTGGCAGCGATGGCATCCCGAAAGCCTTGGTCGCGGTCGATCTGAGGTTGGTCCGAGAGAATGCCCCGAAGCTCCACCACGTTGCCCCCATTGGGCAGCAGCTTGACCGCAAGCTCCCCAGCCCGCTTGCCGATCAACACGTTGTCGCCCCCAATGAAGGACGTGTAGCAGTCGGTGTTGACGGAGCGGTCGAGGATGATGACTGGAATCTTGGCGCTGCAGGCCTGCTGCACGGCCGCGGTCAAAGGCGCCGGTTCGTTCGGGGACACGATCAGTACGCTCGGCTTCTGCGCGATCAGGTTCTGCACTTGGCTGACCTGCGTGGCGCTGTCCTGGTGCGCGTCTGCGATCGGCAGCAGCTTCAGATCTGGGTACTTCTTCACGAAGTGCTGGAGCTGGATGTTCAGCTGGGCGCGATACGGCTCAGCGTTGTTCGACTGAGAATAGGCGACGACGAACTGCTGTCCCCCGCTGGAACTGCCTCCACTGCCTCCGCCTCCGCAGCTGCCAAGCAACCCGGACAAGAAGACCGCGGCGGCCAGTCCGTAGAACCCTCGACTCAAACGTTTCATGTCGTTCTCCTCCGTGTGAACTCCCTGCCGAAATTTCCCAAACTGATCAGTAGGCCGGGTCTCTGCAGCACGACCGCGACCACCACGATCAGGCCCTTGACGATCAACTGGAGGTTGTCACTGACCGCATTGAGGCCAAGGACGTTGTCCAGCAGCGTCAGGATCAGCGCTCCCACCAACGTGCCGATAATGCTGCCGCGACCTCCCGCCAGACTGGCTCCGCCGATGACTGCGGCGGCGATGGCGTCGAGCTCGTATGACGTCCCCGCCAGCGGGTCGGCTGAGGCGCTGTAGGCCGCATCGATCGGACCGGCGAAGCCCGCCAACATACCCGAGAGCGAGAAGACCGCGATCTTGACCGCAGTGACATTGACGCCCGAGAGGCGAGCTGCCGTCTCGTTGCCACCCACCGCATACACATGCCTGCCGAAGCGTGTCTTCGACAGTACCAATTGGAACATGACGCAGACAACCAGGAAGGCGACCACCGGATAGTAGACCCCCGTCCTGCCGAAGATTGGTAGAGGCAGGCCGGTCAGGATGTTGTGGCCGGGCGTGCCGAGGCTCTGGAATGCCGCCGAGAACGGCGCGAGTTGGCCGTTTGCGTCCACGACCTGCGTTCCCACGCTGACGTTGTCGCTGGACTGACGATCCAGGCCGCGGACGATGGTCAGGCTGGCCAATGTCATCACAAAAGATTGGACCCGCAGCCAGGCCACGCCGGCCCCGTTGCAAAAGCCGAAAAACAGCCCGACCGCCATGCACAGGGGCACGATCTCCCAGGGCGCCAGGTGCCAGCGCGTGAGCAGTAACGCCGCCGTCATGGACCCGATGCCCAGGATGGAGCCAACAGAGAGATCGATGCCCGCCGCTAGGATGACGAGCGTCTCGCCGACGGCCAGGATGCCTCGGGAGGAGAAGGCTCCGACCGCATTGGTCAGGTTCTGTTGGTTCCAGAAGACATCCCCCTTGGTCAGAATGCCCGCCACGACGACCAGCACCAGCCCGATGTATCCCTGCAGGGAGCCGAGCAGCGAGAGCACTCGCCCGCCGCGCTCCCGCCAGGTCCGGGAGGGTGCGAGCGTGGGCTCAACCGGCTGTCGGCCGTCCCCATCGCGCTCAGTGGTCGCCCCGCGCGCCTGGCCGGGAACCGAGCGGCGACTCATGCGCCGGTGGCAAGCACCGGTGTGCGCGCCATCGCCGCCTCGAGGATCGCTTCCTGGCTCGCATCGCCACGATGGAACTCGCCGGTTATCCTGCCCTCGCACAGAACCAGGATTCGGTCACACATGGCCAGCAGTTCAGGCAGCTCGGAGGAGACCATCAGGATGGCCACGCCTTGCTCGGCCAGCCTGCTCATCAGGCTGTAGATCTCGGCTTTGGCTCCAACGTCGATTCCACGGGTGGGCTCGTCCATCAGAAGCACGCGGGGCCTGGTGAGAAGGCACTTGGCCAGCACTACCTTCTGCTGATTTCCGCCAGACAGGTGGTTCACAAGCGCACCCAGCCCAGGCGTCTTGACCCGAAGATCGCGCACCATCCCGTTCACGGCGGCCGTCTCCCGCCGCCGGCTGAGGACGCCCCAGCGCCGGAACTGCCCGAGTGCTGTCAGGCTGATGTTGAACCGGACGGTGTTCTGCAGAACCAGGCTCTGGGCCTTGCGGTCCTCGGCCAGCAGCGCTACGCCGCGGCGCAGCGCATGGTGTGGCGACCGCGGTGCGTACGGCCGCCCGCTCAAGCGCATCCGGGAGCTCCAAGCCCTCCTCGGCTGCGCCCCGAACACCGCCTCGAGCGTCTCAGTCCGGCCAGCACCCATCAGGCCGGCCAGTCCGACGATCTCACCCGACCGGACGCTGAAGTTGACGTCGTGAAGCCCGGCTCTTCCATTGCGCTGATCGCCGCGCAGATGCAGGTGCTCGACCAGGAGGCCAACCTCGCCTCCCTCCGCCGCCGCCTGCTCGCGGGGGTAGAGGTCGCCGAGCGGACGGCCGACCATCATCCGGATCAGCTCGGCATGTCCCACCTCGCGGCCGGCTCGCCTCCCGATCAGGCGGCCATCCCGCAGCACTGTGACGGAATCCGCTATTTCGTCCAGCTCCTCAAGGCGGTGAGAGATGTAGACGACGGCCACGCCCTGGCGGGCCAGGTTGCGGATCACGCCGAACAGCCTGTCCACCTCGGCCGCGGCGAGCGCCGATGTCGGCTCATCCATGATCAGCACCCTCACGTTGAGAGAAAGTGCCTTCGCCACCTCGATGAGCTGCTGCTCGGCAATCCGGCACTGGCGGACGGCACGTCGCGGGCTGAGCCGAAGGCCAAACCCCGAGAGAAGTTCGGATGTCCGCCGGTCCATCCGAGTCCTATCGAGAGCGCCCCAACGCGTACGTAGCTCGCGGCCCAAGAAGATGTTGTCCGCCACCGACAGTTCGGGCACGAGGTTCAGTTCCTGGTGGATCATGCCGATGCCGAGCTGCTGGGCATCACGAGGTGAGTGGATGGAGACCTGGCGACCGTTCATCAATACATGCCCGTCATAGGAGCCAAACACACCGCTCAGAATGTTCATCAGCGTCGACTTCCCGGCCCCGTTCTCACCGAGCAGTGCCGCCACCTCACCGGCACGCACTGTCAGAGAGACGTCCTTAAGTGCCCGCACGCCCGGGAACTCCTTCGAGATGCCACGCATCTCCAGGAGCGGGGAACCCGTCAACATATCCGCCCCAGGGCGAGCGCCGGGCTGGCGAAGACGGCCGGCAGCGCCGGCGCGCGACGGGTCCAAGTCAGCATTGAGGTTTGCCCGCCACAGCTCTCAGCGAATGCAACTTGTCTCATACCGCCTCGCCCATTCCCTGGTAGTCGATGCCCACCAGGCCGCAGACGGCTCGTAACTCCGCGACGTGCTCACCCGGCACGGCGTGGATGTGGTTGGAGCCGTAGCGCTCGAGGAACTCTGAGGCTTCAACGCGAAGCCGCGCGAAAGCGTGCGGCCACTCATAGGTCGACTGGCGCATCAGAACCTCGTTGGTCCGCTGGTCGTATGTCTCTAGTGCGCCGCGCAGCACCTGCATTCGGTATCGGCCGTCGAGACGCGTGAGCCGCGCGAACGTGCACTCGCCGGGGGCGGCTAAGTGGTGGATGGAAGCGCCCCCAGCGGGGAAGTAGAAGCCTTCGGGGTACAGATGTACCCGGCGCAAATTCTCCAGCGGATCATCGCTACGGGCGGCGTACCAGGTGGCATGCTCGCCGGAGTTACACAGATCCCAGATGCCGCGATCGGCATGGTAATGGCGCACATCCGCGAATAGAACGGGTGTGTGGGAGAGGTTCTTCAGCAGCTGCATCGTTAGAGCGCCGTCCATGTCCGCTTCGGTTGCGCAAACGTGCGACTGCTTCGGGCCGTCCCAGTCGTAGGGATCGTTGAGGAAGGCTTCAGTGACGTCCATCGTGGCGAAGTGGTTAGTGAGCTCGGGCTGGGCCTTGATGCCGGAGAAGTCGAGGTGCCATTCGTCGATCAGCTCGCGCATCGCGTAGTACGAGCGCACCTGGCGTTCCAGGAGCTCCGGCGTGAGCTGGCGGCCGTCATAGTGGACGCCGGCGGCGTTGCGCTCCAGCCACACGCGTCCCTCCCTCACCCGCGATGCTTCGACAGTGTCCGCCCGGCGCACGATCTCCCACTGGTCGATCTCCTCGACGTCCACGCCGAAAGTGCGCATCCATTGGTCGGGGTTGGCGACCGCGGTGTACATGCCCATCGGCCTCCCGCCGATGCGGCCAAATGTGGCGCCGCGAAGCGCACCAACGGCGGCGGCAGCACGAACCTGGACGAGGACTCGGTCCAGCACAGTCGACTCGCGAATGTCTCCCCACGCGCGCGCGTGCGCCCGACCGATCTGGTCCAGCGCCCCACCGGCCGCCAGCATCCCCACCATGCCTGGAAACTGCGGGTCGACGTTGGCGAGTAGAAGCAAAGGACCGCGGCTTGCCTCGGCGGCCAGCATCGAAAAGTGGGGAAAGGCCCAGACCGGGTAGTGGAAGATGGTCAGGTCGGGACGCGCGTCAGCCAAGCGCCGACCTTCAGTGGTGGCGACTTCGCTCGTCCACAGCGGCCCGTCGCCCCGTATTACCTCGTGACCCTCCGCCTCCAGTCGCCCCGCGATCGCGGTCTCCGCCGCTGTGGCGAAGTCGTGGACGTCGCGCTCCACGAAGTCGCGACCGTCCGACATGGTAAGAAGCCCGATTCGCGCCACCGTTCCCCTACCCCGCCGGCGCGGGCTTATGCCGGATTTGGTGTAAACGATTTCTCAGCATGTGCCGTTGGAGTATATAGAGGCCAGGGAGACCTGTCAACGGTCCACCGAGCGGGCGGTCACGCGCTCGCCGCCGGCTGGGCTTGGCGCGGCCACTACCAGCCGCCTATCGGTGCCTGTGGCTAGGGCAAGCCGGTAGAGCGTCGGTCGACGCTGAGTCGAGGGCAGCTCTGGCAGACGCCATCTAGAATGACGCTGCCAACAGCAGTCTGGGAGAGCGCTTCGCCCCGCGCCTTAAGGCCGGTGCTGGCGTCGACGGCCCGACTGTGCGCGAGAGGAGGTCCAATGTCCGACACCAGAATGAGCAAGCCTGTTCTGCACCACGTGACCTTGAAGACCACGCGATTGGACGAGATGGTGGAGTGGTACGCCAACGCCGTCGGGATGCGAGCCAACCACCACGACTCAGCCGGCGCGTGGCTCACCAACGACGAGGCTAATCACCGCATGGCGATGCTCACCGTCCCTGGTCTGAAGGACGACCCCGACAAGGTGCCACATACGGGGATGCACCACGTCGCCTTCGAGTACGGCGGCATCGATGGGCTCCTCGAGACCTACGAGCGCCTGAAGAAGCAGGGCATCACCCCACACGCCACGCTCGACCACGGCCTCACAACTTCTCTCTATTACCTGGACCCGGACGGAAACAGCGTGGAGCTCCAGGCCGACAACTTCGGGGACTGGGGGGCTTCCAGCGAGTGGATGAGGACCGCGCCGGAGTTCAATACCAACCCGATCGGGGTCAATGCCGACCCGGAGCAGCTGCACGCGGCCTGGCGGGCCGGTGCGGATGCCGCTGAGCTTCACCGGCGGAGCTACGCCGGAGAGTTCGATCCGGGAACCCCCCTGGATCTGCGGCTGCCGACCGGGGCCGTCCCGCAGTCCTCGGAGACCGACAAACCACCCGTCTGACGCAGCGCTCGGGATCACCCATCAACCGGCCGGTAGAAGCTCGACTTGCTACACGCACCTATGTCATCTCCGTTTCACATGCCGATGGCCGGCGACCTCGGCCTCGGTCACCGTCGAAGCCGCACCGCGGACGCGATCGATGAGACCTTCCGGGTCGACCTGTCGCACATCCCCGCACCAGGCGACGTGCTGGTCCGGGCGGACGAGGACGAAGTCTGCGCCGTAACGCGGGCGCAAGCTGCGGCCGCGCAAATCGACGACGGCGAGAGGGACACGGCGAGCTTGTGCGGCGCCTTTGAGGGCTGTCCATGACGCGGCGGGATCGTCGAGCACGAGGAGCGACATCGCGCTTCCCAGTTCGTCGTAAATAGAGCGGCCGGGCTCGAGCCAGACGTGCGGAAGACGCACGCCCGGCCGGGCGCGGGGCGCAGCGCCGGGCGAGCCGGCCGCCTCGTCAGCCACGATCAGAGGTGAGCCTTCATAGCCGATATCGAGCACGAGGTCCAGCGCGTGGAATTCGGCGTCCTTCGTTCCCTGGATGCGAGCGTGGGCCATCCGGCGGGCTTGGACGCCGGTCTCATCGTCGTCCTCGAGGTGCGGCGCGTAAAGCTCGGTCGAGAGCGTCTTGTTGTTCTCTGTGGCCGCCCGGATCACCTGCTGCTGGACCTGGCGCCGCTCCAGCTCGTAGCTGTCGAGGAGGCCCGGACCACCCCATCCGTCCAGCACCGCTGCCAGCTTCCAGCCCAGGTCGACGGCGTCGCCGATCCCCGTGTTGAGCCCGTGGCCGCCGAAGGGCGGGTTCAGATGGGCCGCGTCGCCGGCGAGAAAGACGCGACCCGAGCGCAGGTTGTCGACAAGCTGCATGCGAGCCGTCCAGGGGTCGTCGGACAGGATCGTGGCCTCGATCGGCCTGCCCACGGCGCCGTCGATCAGCGCCCTGGCGTTGCGCCTCCCCAAGTCCGCGTCGACGCCGAAGGCGATGATCCACCAGGTCCCTTCGAGGTCCAGCGGTCCCATTGCCCCCGGGGTGAGTTCGTTGACGATCCAATAGTGCACCGCCGGGCCGTGAGGCACATGCCCCCACAGTTCCGGCGCGTGGAAGACCATGCCGAGGTTGGGGCGGAGCGCGAACTCGCCGACGTAGGAAGCGCTGATCTGCTCTCGGACGGTGCTCCGGCCGCCGTCGCACCCCAGCGCGTAGTCCGCGGCCACGACGGCTTGATTCCCGGCCGGGTCGGCGAGGTTGACACTGACCGCGTCGGAGTCTTGCTCGACCCCCACCACCCGCAGCCCTGTCGCCAGGGTGCAGGTAGGCAGCTCACGAACGACGTCGCGAAGCAGCTCCTCCAACACGTATTGCGGGGCCTGCTGGCCCGGCTCGGGGAAGCGGTCCCCCTCTGGCAGCAGGCCGAGGACGCCGGTGAACCGAGACAGCTCGTGCCCGACCAGCGACGTGCAGAAGACGATGTCCTGAGACCAGGTGATGGGCAGCGGCGCCTCGGCCCGGAAGCGATCCGCGATCCCCCAACGCCGGAGGTGCTCCATCGTCCGTACGTTGACTGTCTTGCAGCGCGGCCGCGCGCGCGAGACCTCGATCCGAGGCTCGACCACCAGGCACTCGACTCCGCGACGGCCGAGCTCGACCGCGGCGGCGAGTCCGACCGGCCCACCGCCAGACACGACCACCTGCACCGACCTCGGAAGGGAGGCCACACTCGGGGCCGGGTCACTGCGCATGCGTCTCTACATTGTCCTTGCTGCATGCTCCAAAATGACGCTGCCAAGCCATGCTCGTGAAGACCGCCCTGACCAACGTCCGCGTGTTCGACGGCAGCCGGCTCTTGGAGCCGGACACGGTGGTCATCGAGGGAGGGCTAATCGGCAGTGATGCGAGTGGCGCCCGGATGATCGACGGAGGTGGCGCAACCTTGCTGCCTGGCCTGATCGACGCCCACGTGCACTTGAGCGGCGTCGAGACGCTGGAGAAGCTCTCGGCCTTCGGGGTGACTACGGCGCTGGACATGGCCACCTGGCCGCCGGCGCTGGTCGCCTCTCTACGGGGACGGGCCGGGCTGACCGACATCCGCAGCTGCGGCACTCCCGCGACCTCGCCTGGCAGCCTTCACAGCCGGATCCCCACATTCCCGGAAAGCGGCCTGGTGGCCGGGCCGGCGGACGCTGCCGGCTTCGTCGCCAACCGCGTGGCCGAAGGCGCCGACTACATCAAGATCATCGCCGACATTCCGGGCCCCGACCAAGCGACGCTGAGCGCAATCGTGACCGCCGCCCGTGAGCAGGGGAAGCTCACTATCGTCCACGCGTCTTCCTTCGCCACGTTCAGGATGGCGCTCGAGGCCGGCGCCGACATGGTGACACACGCACCGCGTGACCGCGCTCTCGACGAGGAGACTGTGGGCCGGATGCTGGCCGACGGCCGGGTCTCGGTCCCGACGCTGACGATGATGGAGGCGGTCGTCGAGCACCTGACGGCTACCTCTTCGGGGGTGCCGCCGCCCGGTGCGGACTATGGCGCGTCGCGAGCCAGCGTGGAGGCCCTGTACCGGGCGGGAGTGCCGATCCTCGCCGGCACGGACGCCAACTCCACGCCGGGCGCTCCTGTCTCGCCTCCCCACGGCGAGAGCCTCCACCACGAGCTCGAGCTTCTGGTCAACGCCGGGCTCTCGACGGTGGACGCGCTGCGCGCGGCCACGTCGCTCCCCGCCCTGCACTTCGGACTCCACGACCGGGGCTCGATCGAACCGGGACGCCGGGCCGACCTGGTCCTCATCGATGGGGATCCTTTGCAGGACATCTCCGCGACGCGCAACCTGCAGCGGGTCTGGTGCGGCGGCCAGGAACGGGTGGGACGCTAATCTCTTGCCAGGTCAGCGGGTTGGCCTTGTACTGAGATCCTGCGTCTGGGCCAGAGCGGCATATGCCGCTCGCAGCTCGGGCAGCAGCTGACGGGCGCGAGCCGGGTCGGCCCGCTCGGTCCGGAGCTTCAGGATGTCGCCGGTCCGGCGCTCCGGCGGCACGTCTTCGCCTCGAGCCACCAGCAAAGCGTGGAAGTGGGGATACGCCTCGCCGAAAATCATGAGGTACGTGGCTGGAGACTGAGTCACCCGCTTCAATGCCCCGGCCACGGCGCGAGCCCTATGCCCGAACGAGCTCAGCTCGGCTTCGTCCAGGCCCGTCCACCCAAGGGCGTGCCTTCGGGCCCGGAGAATGACCCAGCCGGGCACCTCGTAACCGGGCGCGATCTCGCAAGCCCAGCGCTCATCCCTGAAGATGACCACGTCCTGAGCGGCGTCTTCCAACTGGCACATCAAGCAGCCCTGCGCACTCACCTGCTACACCTGGTGCCCCTGAGGCTGGCCCAGGATGTCGGCGAACGCCTCCCGGCGCTCGTGTAGGTAGGCCTCGACTGTCCTGGGCGGTGTTCCGGTGATCCGCTGGACATCGTCAGTGACAGACTCCGACTCCGCGTCGCGGAACAGCTGGTACATCTCCGTGAAATGCTCCGCCTCCCAGGGCTCGGTTCCGCGCGTCAGCAGACTCTGCCCGACACCCTCAGGAGTCGTCTCGCTGACAGGGATTTGGAGTCCGGTCTCCGCCCCGATCAGCCTGGCGATCTCCTCGTAGCGGACAGCTCGCGGACCGGTGAGGACGAGAGTCTGCCCGGCCCAGCGATCGTCCAGCAGAGCCTCGGCGGCCACCTCGCCGACGTCCCGGGCGTCGATCAGGCTGATCCCGGCGCTTCCTATCGGGTTGGGCACCGCACCGGTCGCGCGTAGGGCCGGGAGCATGACGTGATCGATCAGGGTCTGCATGAACGCGTTCGATCTGAGAATGACGAAGGGCTGGCCACTGGCGGCTAGGACCTGCTCGATCTCCCAGTGCTCTCGGCAGACCTGGGGGCCGTCGGGCTCGATGGCTGAACTGGTGCCCGAGAGCTTGACGATGCGTACGCCCGTGCGGCGCAGCGTGCGGATGACCCGCAGCTGCAGGTCCGCCATGTCGTCGCCGTGCGGGCTCAGCAGGAATAACCCTGTGGCACCGTCTGCCGCGGCTGTGACGTCGGCGGGCTTCCATGCGTCGCCAGGGAGGATCTCGACGCCGGACGGCAACGCCTGGCGTGCCTTTTCGACGTTTCGGGCGAGGACACGGACGGCCGCGCCCCGGCTGGCAAGGGCGGCTACGACGTGAGGACCGACATTTCCTGTCGCGCCTAGGACCAATACCATCGCAGTTGCTCCTTTATCAGTGCGTGGATTCGGTCAGCGCGGCTGCTCCGCCAGCAGCTGGCACTCGTCCGCGAAGGCGAGTTGGCGGAGCTGCAGAGCGTGCCCAAGCCTGTGATGGTCGATGCTGTGACCCGTCCCTCGCGCGATGCTCGCGTCGACGAAGGGAGCGGCGGTGAAGAGGGTCGCGAAGCGCGCAATCGTCTCCGGCGAGCTCACCCACAGGGCGTCGAACTCTGCCAACGAGTTGTGGACCGGTACGGTGACCTTGGGCGCGAGCTGAGGCAGCTTCTCCGCCGCCCAACGTGAGGCGGCCACGAGCTCGACCACCGGCGCCGGTGCGTAGGAGGCGTGGGCGGCCGGCAGCACACCGGGGTCGAAAGTCCACGAGGGGCCGAACATTACCCCGTCGCATTGCTCGGGCGGAAGGGCGACGGTGTCCAGGCCGGTCGCCGACGTGGCGGCGGCCAACCCTTCGGAGGCGCCGCCGGTGGGGATCAACGATCCGAGGCCAGTGGCCGAGACCCCAAACAGCTTGAACCCAGACTCGCGGGCGGCGATGGTCAGTGCAATCATGCCGCCGATCGAGTGACCGACCAGCACGACGCCGGACGCGGATATCCACGCGGCAACTTGCTCGATTGCCACGCCGAGGATCTCTGCCTGGCGCTCGTAGGTGTTGTCGGCCGGCGCGAGGCTAGAACTGGACCCGTAGCCAGGCCGGTCGAAACTCACGATCGGGTAGCCCTGCTCGACAGCAAGTTCGATGAACGAGCCGCCGGGCCACGTCGGCACGTCGAAGTACTTCGCAGAGTAGAGCCCGCCGTGAAGGGTCACGATCAAGGGTTGGTTGCTCGGCTCACTCGGCTTGGCCGACGAACCCGCGACCACCACTCCACTGCCGACATCGACCCGCACAGGGTCACGCGTCATCACTCCTGACATCGTCTCCCTCCTCCCTTGAACGGCTTGGTTGCGATTGTAGGGTGCACCCGTAGATTGACGATGACCGGCCAGTCGAGGCCCAGCGGCGGGCCGACAGCGGGAGATGTCAGGCAAGCCGGGGCAACAGCCGGACGGCACTGCCTCGTCGATGTGGTTCGCACGATCCGCTCGGCCACGGCGTTGGCGTTCGGCGCCCGTGGCGGCACGCCGGCGCTGCCCAGGCTCGCCAGCTCACGGTCAAAGTCACGTCACAGTCGGACCGAATGCCGCAACCTGTTGGTGTTCGACGATCGCCACCTGCGCGCAGTGCTGGCCGAGTTCGCCGATTACTACAATCGCGACCGACCGCATCGCAGCCTGAGGCTGCAAAGTCCGCTTTCCGGCAGCGCCCGAGCCCGTGGCCGCGTCGTGTCTCGGCCCGTCTTGGGCGGCCTGCGCCACCTCTACGCTCGGGCGGCTTGAATGGGGATGGAGTCTCGCCGCCCTTCGGGTTCTCCTTCGAACGGCGAAATCCTGAACGCTGAACTGATCAGTGCGGGCTCGGACACCGGCAACTGAAAGGAGCGGAACCAGCCTCAGTTCCCGGCGGCGGTTTGCTCGGTTTCTTCGACGACCGCCTCAACGGGTCCAGGCGGTGAATCAGGCGCCGCCACTGGCGGAGACGATCCGGTTCCGCAGCCTCCCGATCCCCTCCACCTCCGACTCGAGTAGGTCCCCGTCCCGCAGGAACTCGGGTGGCTTGCGGGCAAAACCGACTCCCTCCGGCGTGCCTGTCGCGATGAGGGCGCCGGGCAGCAGGGTCATCCCGCGCGAAAGCCACTCAATCGTAGCGTCGACCGGATAGATCATGTCCCGCGTGTTGGCATCCTGCTTCACCACCCCGTTGACGAGGCACCGCAGCCGAAGCGACTGAGGGTCGGGAATCTCGTCGGCGGTGACCAAAAAGGGGCCGATCGGGCCCGAGTTGTCGAGGCTTTTCCCCTTGAAGAACTGACCACCCCAGCCGTTCTGAATGTCGCGAGCACTGATGTCGTTGACGACCGTGTAGGCGAAGACGTGGGACAACGCCTCGGAGCGTTTGACGTCGACTCCGGCTTTCCCGATCATCACCCCCAGCTCCACCTCCCAGTCGATGTCCTTTGACACCGCAAATGCGATGCGGAGATCGGCGTTAGGGCCTGCGATCGACGTGATCGCTTTCGAGAAGATGGTTGGCGGCTTGACCTCCTCGCCGCGGACGCCCGCCCCTTCCTCGGCATGCTTTTGGTAGTTGCGGCCGATGCACAGGATGTTTCCACACGACTTGTCGTAGGGAGCCAGCAACTCGACCGAGTCCAGCGGCTTGATCGCGGCCCCTTTTGCCCTCGCGACCACACCGCGAATCGCGTCCACCCCATCGCCACCGGCGGCGATCAGGCTCAGCAAGTCAGCCGGTGCCTGGGCACCATTGGAGGCGGCCTCGGTGAGGTCCACCAAATCTTGCCCACCCGCGCGCAGCGCACCCAGTCGACGTCCGCTCCCACCGTCAAAAACTGCCAGTCTCATGTTGTCTGCTCCTTGCCGGCGACGCCGGCTCCCAAATACAGCTCTTCAAAATCCGAGCGTCCCAACAGGTCCGCTGGTGACCCCTCAAGGGCCTTCCGCCCGTTGACCAAGACAATGGCCCAGTTGGATATCTCAAGCGCCAGCCGCGCCCTCTGCTCAACCAGCAGAACAGCTCTGCCAAGATCCGCGAGGCGGCGCGCATGGTCGCGAAGGAGGCTGTCGGCCAGCATCGGCGAGAGGTTGGCCGTTGGCTCGTCCAAGATCAGGACCCGCGGGTCGAGCATCAGGACGCGGGCGACCGCCAGCATCTTCCGCTCCCCGCCGCTGAGCTTTTCCGCCCGCCGCTTGAGCATTGCCTTGAGCGCGGGGAAGACGTCCATCACCTCCCGCATCCGCCCCTCGATCTCGGCCGCCTTCAGCAGGTAGCCGCCCATCTCCATGTTCTCCACTACGGTTAGCGGACCGAAGATATCGTTCACCTGGGGCACGTAGCCAACGCCGAGGCGGGCCAGCTGTTCAGGCGCCCGGTTAGTCACCACCTCTCGGCCAAGCTTCACCTCGCCGGGGTCGACTCGAAGGACTCCGATCAGTGCTTTGAGCAGTGTGGATTTGCCGGCTCCGTTGGGCCCGATCACCGATACGACCTCGCCCGGCGCAACGTCGATCGAGACGTCTTGGATGATCGGGACAGCGCCGTAGCCCGCTGTCACTCGGGTCGCCACGAAGAGCGGCTCGGGGCGGCTAGCCAACCAGGTACGCCTCTACGATCGCTCGCTGTTTGCGGAGGTCGCCAAGCCTGCCCTCGCCGATCACCCGACCCTGCGCCATCACCACCACCGGGTCGCACAGGCGCTCGACGATGGCCAGCTGGTGCTCGACGATCAGGATCGTCAGCCCTTCGTCGCGAAGCGTCTCAAGATAGGAGGCAATCTCACCCACCGTGTTTGGATGCACGCCGGCCATCGGCTCGTCCAGCAGTAGCAGCTTGGGCTGCAGCATCAGTGCTCGCATGACTTCGACCAAACGCTTCTGGCCTCCGCTCAGATTTCCGGCGTACTCCGACTCCTTGGCCCGCATCCGGAACCGATCGAGCAGCCCTCGTGCGCGGACGACCAACGCCTCCTCGTCGTGCCACCAGTGGCGCTTGCCCAGTAGGGCTCCCAGGAGGGAGTCGCCGCGATTGCCGGGCGCCGCCGCCAGCAGGTTCTCGAGCACTGTCAGCTCGGCGAACTCGCTGGGGAGTTGAAATGTCCGCACGAGGCCCCGGCGTGCCCGCTGGTAAGCCGGCAACCGGGTGATGTCCTCGTTGTTGTAGTGCACAGTTCCTGCGGTTGCCGGAACAGTCCCGGCCAGGACCGCCATGAAGGTCGACTTGCCTGCGCCGTTGGGTCCGATCAGGCCGGTCATGCGGCCTGGCTGGACCTGGATGGAAACGCCATCCACCGCGCGCATACCCTCGAAGTGCCGATGGACATTCCTGGCCTCCAGGAGCGGGGTCGCTGAAGGCACGTCTTAGACGGCAGTCGGCTCGGGAAACTTGCGCCGCCGCTCGGGCAGGATGCCCTTCGGCCGGAACCAGAGGAACCCGATGATCATAAGCCCGATCGCCACCCATTGGATCGCGGGCACCAATCCCGGCCTGCCGAAGTTGGGCATGAAGCGGGTGACCTCCTCGAAGCCGAGCGGGACAAGCAGCGCACCCAGGGCGGCGCCCCAGTTGTTTCCGCGTCCGCCGACGATGACTGCCGCAAAGATGATGATTGTCTCGGGGTAATACCAGCCGGCGGGGGCCCACAGTCCGATGAACCCGACCAAAATCGCCCCGCTCAGCCCCGCCACGACTCCGCCGACGACGAACATGGTCAGCTTCAGAACCACCAGGTTCTTGCCCAGTGCGGCCGCCGCCTGCTCGTTGTCACGCATCGCGCGCAGGCTCCGCCCGTACGGTGAGTTCACGATTCGCTGGGAGACGACCAGGATCAGGAAAACGCAGACGGCAGAGATCCCCACGTAGATCCATTGGTAGCTTTCGTTGCCGGTGTCGAGAACCCCGTTGAGAGGGGCCGGCACCAGCGAGAGTCCGGCGGCGCCGTTCAGGATTGGGCGCTGGTTAGTGATGAGCGTATTTGCGATGACCGAGATGACCAGCAAGGCGATCGCCTGATAGTCGCCGCGCAGCTTGCGGAGCACGACGATCCCAACCGGGAGGGCGAGCAAGCCTCCGGCGACAGCGCCGCCGATCCAGGGAATAGGAAACGGAAGGTCAAGTCCCAGGATGTACTTCTGAAAGCCGCCGTTGGCTGTGTCCGGCGGCATCGAGAGAACCGACGCAGCGTAGGCGCCCGCAGCCTGGAAGATGATGAATCCGAAATTCGCCAGCCCAGAGACGCCGAACTGAAGGCTTAGGGCTATACAGGCGATGATGTCCACGCCCGCGTAGACCAGGATGGTGGTGATGTAGTAAGTCATCCTGCTGAAGCCGCCGCGCCGAACTTGGCCAGCAGGCCCTGGGGCCGGAGCACCATGACCGTGACCAGGATCACAAATGCGATCACCGCCTTGTACTCGGGTGAGAGCACGGCGGCGCTCATCTCGGTTACGAGGCCGATGACAATGGCCCCAATCATTGCTCCGTACGGCTGGCCGGCGCCGCCCAGCACCGCCGCGGCGAGAATCGTGATCAGAAAGCCGGATCCGTTCGCAACCGCGAAAGACTCTGAGTTCATCGCCGCGATCGTCCCGGCCAGCCCGCACATGAGACCGGTCATGATCCAAACGACATCGATCACTCGATTGGTCGGAATACCGCAGTTGCGGGCGAGGGTCGGATTGGCTGCCGTCGCCCGCATCGCCTTGCCGAGTCGGGTGTACGTCAGTAGGCCGTGAATAACGACCATCAGAACGAGTGCGATGACGATGATCACCACCTGCTCTGTGGTCAGGATCATGCCGGCTAGGCGGAAGGTCGCGCCCGCCGATTGAACGTAGGACACGTTATCAGCGCCCACCAGGGCGAGGAGGAGGTTGGAGGTCATGATGCCGGCAGCCAAGGAGATAATGACAAGGCCGATGTGTGAGGTTCCCTTTCGCTGAAACGGCCCGTAGAGGAATCGATTCAGCAAGAAGGACAGGAGAGCACCCCAGGCCGCACCAGCGAGGAGCGCGATCCAGATGCTCACGCCGTGTTGATTCAGAGCGTAGGAAACAAACGCGCTCGTGATCATCACGTCGCCGTAGGCGAGATTGATGAGGTTGGTGATTCCGAACTGCATCGTGAAGCCAACTGCGCCGATCGCCAACACGGCGGCCGTCACCAGACCGAAACCAAAGGCGGCTGTGAAAAGGCTCACCCTTGAAGGTTCTCTAAAAGCGCTACTGTGCCGACGTGATCAGGTGGTCGATCTGGGCCTGGGATAGCTTCGCGATTACCTGCTCGTCACCCTTTTCGTCGTACTTGGCGATAACGTAGCCGGTCTGGGAATTCTGATACTGGTCGAACTTGGTGGCGCCACCGGCGCCTATGAAGTGAACCGTCTTGCCGGCTTTGATCGCATCGAGACCCGCCTTGTACGTGTTGACCTCGGTCGCACCCGAGACTCCGTTGCCGACCTTGATGATCGCGGGGTTGAACGTAGCTCGGTCGCTGCTCTTGGCGGTCTCCATCGCCAGAGCGGTCATTACCACGCCGTCGTAAAGGTGGATCGTTGAGGCGCGCTTGGTGTACTTGGGCGCATCGGCGAAGTCACTCGCCGAGGCGAGCAAGTTGGTCCTGAACGCCTCATAGCCAGGACCCTGAAAGTCGGTCGGGGTGTCGTTGGCCAGGTAGTACTGCAGGACGTCCGGTACTCCGATCGCGGCTGAGACCGCCTTGAACCAAACCGGGTCGATGGTGGCGGAGGAGCCGATCACCGGAATCATCATTCCGTGCAGCTGCTTCAGCTCCGCAAGATAGGTTGCATCGGTGGAACCAAGGGCCTCCGTCAGAATCACGTCGGGCTTCGCGTCGATCAGCTTCTGGACCTCAGTCCGGTAGGACGGTTGACCTAGCGCCAGGGCTTGGTTGATGGCCACGACGCCGCCATTCCTCTCGATCGCCTTCTTGGCCGGCTCGACGAAGGCCTGGGAGCCGATGTCGTTGCCGAAGACGAGCGCGATTCGCTTGAACTTGCTGTGGTAGAGGGCGATTCCGACCATCGCATACGCGTCGTACTCGTCCGGCGGAACCAACCGATGAAAGTACTTGAAGGTGCTCTTGTTGAACTCCGACTGCCCGGTCTGGCAAAAGGACGGAATTTTGGCCTGCTCGAGTATCGGCACTACGCTTGCAGCCTCGTCCGAGGTGCAGCCGATCACCATCATCAAGTTCGAATTGCTGGCGATCATTTGATGGGTGGCGGGAACAGCGTCGGCCGGGTCGCCACGGGTGTCGAACTGCTTGCACTGGAGCTGGTGGCCCTGGACGCCGCCGGCGGCGTTGATCGCGCGCACCGCGGGTAAGCAGGCTGCGAAGTAGGCAGGGCCAAGCGCCGCATCCTGTCCAGTGAAGGGCGCGAGGATGCCAACCACGAGGGGACCGCCTCCGGAGTTGCTGCTGCTGCCGGTTGAGTTGCCGCTACCGCAGGCCGCGCTCAGCAGGGCGAGCCCAGCCGCCACCACCGCGCCAAGCCGGAAGCCGATCGGCCGAGAATCTGCAATCTGTCTCACGTTCAACCTCCCAGCGGAATGTCGACAATCTTATACACACTTTGGGCCGCTGTGTCAGCTAATGTCGTGAACGATGTCTGCAGCCCGCCAATCCACTTCGGTACAGGCGGCCGAACCGAGTCTCGACAGCGGCGTGGCGGCTTACCGGCGCCTGCGCGAGGCGATCGTTGGTGGCGCGTTCCACCCCAACCAGCGGCTGGTCGAGGCGGACCTCACCCGCCTACTCAGCGCCGGCCGCACCACGGTCCGGGCGGCACTGGTGCGGCTGGATCAGGAGGGGCTGGTCGTGCGAGATCCAAACCGGGGAGCACGGGTCAGGCTGGTCACGGACCAAGAGGCACTGGAGATTGAGCAGGTGCGGGCTGCTCTAGAGCGGTTGGTTGTCAGGCATGCTGCCGAGAGGGCCACCGACCGCGACCTGTGTGAACTGAGGGACATCCTAAGTGAGATGGCCCGGCGGGTGGAGGAAGGCGATCCGCTCGGCTACTCAGAGATGAACGGGCGTTTCCATCAGCGGATTTGGGCGATCGGCGACCAGGGCGTGGCGAGCCGGCTGCTCGCCAACCTCAAGTCTCAGAGCATCCGCTTCCAGTACCGCACGATCCTCGAGCCGGGCCGACCCCCCCGCTCCCTGGGCGAGCACGAGCGGATCGTCGAGGCCCTCGCGACCCGTGATCCGGACGCGGCCGAAGTAGCTATGCGCGAGCACCTCAACCGCGTCGTTGAGACGCTGAAAAAGGCGATTTCGCGTAAGCACGGAGGCTCTCTGCCTTAGCAAGCTAAGGCCGGCCCAGGCGCGACCGGCCGGACTTATGACACGGGTAGGCGCGGCTCCGGTTCGTCCATCCAAGCACGGGAGGTGCGGCCGGTCATGGTCTGGCGATCGCAAAGGACTTGGCGCTGCTTGAGCATGGACCACGGTCGCGCTCGCTCTCCCCGTCAACCGATGCGGCTACAGGGCCGGAGGTCTCGTTGGCCACTCTGCGGTCGATCTGTGATACCAGTCGGCCGAGCCCGCATCAACAAGCCCACGACACACCTGCCACAGCTCAAACGACGACGATCGTTCGGTCGGCGTATGCGGACCCGCCGGTGGGACAATGGAAGTGCCGTGGTTCGGCTGCTCAACCGACCGCGAGGCACTCAACTCCTCTATTGACTCGGGGAATTGGCAGTCGAGGACGCTAGCCGCCTGGTCAAGCAGGTGCCCCACCTCTGCCGCCACTACGAGTGTGCGACCGACGGCTACTTCTCTGCCTGTGTGAGGACAGGGCAACTGGAGTTCATGGGGAGCCTTGTTGGGGGGCAGGTTGAACTCGTCGGCGCCTTTGCGACGATGGCCCGTGGTTTGATCTACCCCCCTGGCCCCGGGCGCCTTGCTCGACAACGTCCGGAGCCCTTTCCGCAGTCAACATGCCGAAGCCGTTCTGACTTCACCTGCGATATGCGTTTAGGATCCCTGGAGTATCTCCACCTCGTAGTCGACCTGCAGCGATCGATTCGCGGCCTCGTCGACCAGTGCGACGTGGAACTTGCGGCCGAAGTCGAGGTCACCGAGGAGTGGCACGGTTCCGCAGAACAGCAGCGCCACCGGCCCGAGTTTCGCCCGAGGCACCACGTCGACAAGGTCTGTCGGCGGCAGCATGGTCACAAGGCTCGAGTTCTGATACGGCCGGCCATCCGAGCTTGCGGTGAGCCGGAGAGAGTCCCATCGCTCGATCACATCCCCCAGTTTCCAAACATCGAGCGCCAGGACCTTCGGGCACACCTGCTTGGACAGCTCAATGGACGTACGCTCGAGCACTCGGTCGGTGTGGTCACTTCCCACCCCCACATAGCGAGGCTCGCCGTCGAGCAGCACGATCACCGGCTCCGCCTCGCCGCTCGTCTCGGCGCCGTAGACATTGATGGTGCCAGGATCTATTTCAAGCAGTCGGGGCAGGACCGGGAATGCGAACGGAACCCGGGCGGGTGGCGGCACGCCGGCGGCGGCCAGCTCGTCGACGTGGCGCTGGACGGCCGCGGCGCCTCGTCCGGTGTATGCAGCAGCAAACACCCGCGGCGAATCAAGCTCTAAGGCCCGGCCGCTGCAGTTGAGTGTGACCCTCACACGATCAGGTTAGGGCTGCACGACTTACGGAACCTGACCCTAAAACCAGCGCCAAGTAGCGGATCCCCGACTACCTGAGCCGCGATGGCCGATGGTGCCCTTAGACCAGGGCGAGGGCGATCGGTTCCGTAAGGTGGCGGTAAAACTCAAAGCTGCGGTGACGCGTGATCCAGGAGGAATCGTCCGAATGTCTTCCGAGCCACTATCAATTCCGCTGGTTAATCAGGAAACGGCTTCTCACGAGGCCGGAGTCACAGAGCGGGAGCTGGTGATCGAAGGGATTCGCTGGGCGATCGTCGAGTATCGAGCTGGGGCGACTCGTTCGGGCTGGTGCTCCACACCGCACAGCGGGTTCGTCGTCAGTGGTTCCATCCGGTATGACTTCGAGGACGGCCGGGAGCCGCTGATCGCTGGCGCCGGCCATGCATTTCTGCTCTCGGCGCAGCCCGGCCACCGCGGATCAAACGCGACCTCCGGGACAACGCAGCTCTTCCTGATCGACGCCCTCCCCGGGACCTAACTAGGAACAATTCGACTTGTTCCCTAGCCGGGTCGCGTAGATCGAGACACAGGTCGACCTTGACGTTGGGCGGTGTCCGACGAATTCAGCGCAGGTTCCCACGAGTTCTAATCGCCGCCGAGGCTCGTCTCCACCACGAGGTCCCTGATCAGACGCTTGTGGGGCAGCGGTTTCACTCTCACCTCGCCCACCGCTGGGACTGTGCAGACGTAGGCCGCCTTTCCATTCGCCATCGCGCTGCACTCCTTGCAGGCGTTGGCCACCCTGCAGGAGAAGCGGCAGGCCAGAGTCGGGTCCCTCTGCTCGCGCACCCAGTTCAGTGCGTCGAGCACTGTCATGCCCTCATACTCCGGCACCTCCCAGGAGTCGTCGTGCGGCGCATCCTCACTCAGGGGATCAAACCGCTGGACGGTCAGCCTCACGCCGGCACCCCTACCGCGTCGCGCACTACCGGGCGCCAACCGTGGGTCAACGAACCATCGCGAAGCGCAACGACACTATTCATCTCGAACTCCGCCAGCGTCCTAGCCATGTCCTCTCGCTGGTGGGCGCCGCGGCTCTCCCTTCGCTCGCTGGCGGCTAGGACGATGGAACGTGCGGCGAGGAGCAGGTTGCGCATCTCCAGCGCCTCGTACCACTCCATGTTGTAGCGCCGGGCGGCGCCCACGCGGGTGGCGGGCAGCTGCTCGTATTCCAGGCAGTCGAGCGCCGTCGATGCCGTGGCCAGACCCGCGGCCGTGCGGAAAGGACCAACGTTCTCCCACATGACAGCCTGCAATTCCCGACGCAGGACCGGCATACCAAGCCTGCTCGAAGGGTTGCGTCCGAGCTCGGCCTCGACTCGCGCCACCGCACGGTCTCTGCCCTCGCGGGCAGCTGGATCGGGACCGGGTGAGCCCGCGTCAGCAGCGTACGCGGCGGCGGACCGGCCTGCTCGATGGCCGAAGACGAAGGCTTCGGTAATGGCATTGCCGGACAGCCGGTTGGCGCCATGAGCGCCACCCACGGCCTCGCCTGCCGCATACAGCCCTGGCACCGATGTCGCCATGGAATCGTCGACGAGAACGCCACCGAGCGTGTAGTGCGCCATGGGTGCCACCTCCACCGCCCGTTCGCGAAGGTCGACCCCCTGCTCGAGAAGCTTCGCCACCGCGTGCGGGAACAGTGACCTGATCTTCTCGAAGGGCACCCCCCGGAAGTCCAACCAGACACCGCCATTCGGCGTGCCGCGTCCCGCCGCAACCTCAGTCAGGATCGCGTACGTCAGCACGTCTCGCGGCGTGGAGTAGCGGCCTTCGTCGGCCATCTCCGAGTAGCGCTGCACGAACTCGTCGCCCGATCCGTTCAGCAACCGGCCGCCTAGCTGGTAACGGAAGGGATCCCACATGATCGGGTCCAGCCCGACCAGCCGGGGGGCGAGATTGCCGATAGGAAAGTACTGGACCATCTCAGCATCGAGCAGAGACGCGCCTGCCCGCAGCGCCAACGCATGGGCGTCGCCCGTCATGTTCACCGAGGCCGAGTTGCGCGCGAAGAGCTCGGTCAGCCCACCACAGGCCAGGACGACCGCGCCGGCCCAGACGACGACAAGTTCTCCCGCCTGCACATCGAGCGCGACCACCCCCGCGCAGTGTCCGTCGCCGGCCAGCAGCAAGTCGATGACGAACAGGCCCGACCGAGTCCTGACCTGGCGCCGACGAAGCTCTTTCCGGAGACCGTTCGAGACCCCGATGCCGGTCCCCAGCGACCCGACGTAGCAGCAGCGGCGCCGCGAATGGCCAGGGGCGTCCACCTGGCGGAGCCGATCGCCGTCGGCCGCCCAGCGAACCCCCATCCGGCGTGTCTCCAGGATCCGATCCGGGCCCTCGGAGCAGAGAAGACGGGCCAGCGACTCGTCGTTCAGCCCCTTCCCGCTCCTCATCGTGTCCTCGTGATGCAGCCGCCAGTCGTCGGCGTCCGCATGGCCGATCGCCGCCGCGACGGTCATCTGCGCCATCACCGTCGCGCCTCCCCGGCCAACCAGGCTCTTGTCGAGCAGGAGCACGTCGGCACCATGCCGAGAAGCTTCGATCGCGGCGTACATCCCGGCCGCGCCGCCGCCGACCACGACGATGGCGGCGCGCAGCTCGGCGACGCTCACCGGCGGTTGGGCCCGGTCCGCACCCCAGCGGAGCGAAGCGCCTCCCGGACCGAGCGGGCCACCTCCCCGGCGCCGGGGGAGTCGCCGTGGATGCAGACGGAGTCGAACTCGCCAGTCCGGGCGAACCGGATGGCCTGCTCGGCCGCGCCTGCCGGATCGAGAACCGAACCAGCCTGGGTGCGCGGCGCCAGTTTGCCGTCCGGAAGGTATGCGCGGTCGGCGAAGCCCTCCCGGATCGCAGGCACGCCTGCCCGGCCGGCGGCAGCCACAAGCTGGAACCCCGGCTGGCCCATCACCGCGATGCTCAGCTCGCCGGCAAGCCGGGCGATCGCGTCAGCCACCTCGGGATCCGCCTGGGCACGGTGGTAGAGCGCCCCGTGGGGCTTGATGTAGCCGAGCTCCGCCACAGCGGCGAGCCCCAGGACCTGGAAGCGCACCAGCGTGTCGATCTCGGCCACGGACATCGGAACCTCGGCGCGGCCAAAGTTCTGGCGGTCGTCATAGCCGGGGTGAGCGCCCACCTCGACGCCTAGCTCTCGGCAGCGCCGAACGGTGCCGAGGCTGACCAGGGCTGAGCCGGCATGCACCGCGCACGCCACGTTGGCGCTGTCGATGTAGGGTAGGATCCCAGCGTCGTCCCCGACGCCCTCGCCAAGATCAGAGTTGAGGTTGATCATGATTCCAGCTTGGCAGTTGCCCACCGCGGCCGCCGAGGCCAAGCCGGCCATGCCTGCGGGCACCCGCAGTTCAGCATAGTGGGCCCGCTGCCCGGCACGCGCCGACGCCGAGGCGGATTTCCCGGCAGAGGGACAAGGCAATTGCTGCCGCTCTTGGCAGCGGTCGTGCTGACCATGGCCTGTGGTGGTGGCGGGAACGGCGGCAGCTTACAGGCGTCCGGCGCCAACCTGGGTGACATCAAAATCGGTGTGCTCGAGCCGTTGACGGGTCCGAGCGCCAGCCAGGGCCAGGACGTGCTGCACGGCGTCGAGCTGGCAAGGGACGTGCTCAACGGCAAGTATCCCGAGGTTGGCATCCCCAAGTTGACGGTCGGCAAGATCAGCCTGGTTCCCAGCGACACACAGAGCAACCCGCAGATCGCGGCGAGTGAGGTCGACCGTCTGGGGCGCACCGAGAAGGTCGCGGCGATCGTCGGCACCTATCAATCCGCTACCACTCTCACGGCCAGCGAGCGGTCCGAGCGCCTCGGCATCCCCACCGTCTGCGGCTCCTCCTCCTCCACGGCCCTGACCGAACGCGGCCTCAAGTGGTTCTTCCGGGTTGGGCCGAGCGACAAGACTTTCGCCCAGACCTATTTCGACTGGCTCAAATCCATCCGATCGCAGCACCCGGTGAAGAAGGCCGTGATCCTCCACACCAACGATCAGTTCGGCAACGACGGCGCCAAGATCATCACCGAGGTCGCAGGCCAGAACGGCACCACGATCGCTGACGACATCTCATTCCAGGGCAACTCCACGGATCTCACGTCGCAGGTTCAGAAGATCCGCAGTGACAACCCCGACGCCGTCTTCACCCTTGCCTTCACCAACGACGCCATCCTGTTCGTCAAGACCGCCGCGCAGCTCGGCTACACACCGCCGGCCATCCTCGCCTTCGGCGCGGGTTGGATCGACCCCACGTTCATCAAGGCACTCGGGCCGCTGGCCAACTACTCGATCACGCGCGCCTCCTGGGCCGCCCAGTACGGCGACAAGAACCCGGCCGCCAAGGCGGCCGCGGATCTCTTTCAGAAGAACTACAACCAGCCCATGACAGAGAACTCGGCCAGGGAATTCACATCCATGATCACGGCCGGCGAGGCGATCCAGCAGGCCGGCTCAACCGATCCCGAAAAGGTACGCACGGCGTTGAGGAACTACAAGCAGACCAAGACGATCATGCCCTGGAAGGGCATCAAGTTCGATGCGAACGGCCAGAACGAGCAGTCGGCCGGCGTGATCGAGCAGATGGTCAACGGCCGCTACGAGCTGGTCTGGCCCGCCGATGCGGCGACCACCAAGCTTGTCTGGCCGGCGCCGCCCCTTTCCAGCCGATGAGGGCTTGACCGAACTCTCGCAGGCCTCGGTCAGCGGCCTGCTGTTGGGCGCCATCTATGCCCTGGTGGCGGTGGGCTTGACACTGATCTTCGGCGTCATGGACATCGTCAACTTCGCCCACGGCGACTTTCTGATGGCCGCCATGTATATCACCTTCTTCGTTTGGCTCTACGGCGGGCTGGATCCGCTGGTATCGATACCGCTGGCGGCTCTGGCCATGGCCGGCTTCGGCATCCTCGTCTACACCGTCCTGATCAGGCGCGTCCTGAAAGGACCGATGCTCTCACAGATAATCGTGACCTTCGGCCTTCTGGTGTTCATGCGCGGAGTGGCCCAGTTCGCCTTCACCGCCAATACGCGCGGCATTCCCGATCCGCTGGTGGGCCCGGTTCGTCTGGTCATCGGCGGCGTGGTGGCGGGGGGAGCGCAGCTGACGGCTGCGCTGGGCGCGATTGTCTGCACTCTGCTCGTCTATCTGCTTCTCTCCCGAACCGAGCTCGGCTCCGCCATCAACGCAGTCGCCCAGGACGCCGACGCGGCTCGCCTGATGGGGATCGATCCCAGTCGCATCCACCTGCTCACCTGGGCTGTCGCCGGCGCCAGCGTGGGGGTGGCGGGAGCCCTGTTGATGAACTTCTTCCCGGTCACTCCCGAGATCGGGGCAGGATTCGGCCTCATCGCCTTCGTGGTGGTTTCCATGGGCGGCTTCGGCTCATTGCAGGGAGCTTTGATCGCGGGCCTGGCGATGGGGGTAATCCAAGACGTGGTAGGTCTCTTTCAGCCCGCCTATGGTTTCGCCGCCATCTTCGCGCTCTACCTGGTGATCGTCATGGTTCGCCCCCAGGGTCTGTTTGGCGCGCGCTGACCTCCGGCGTTTTGCCCCCGCGGCCGCAGTGGGGCTGCTGCTCTTCGTGTACCCGTTTGTGGTGAAGGACGCCTTCTGGCAGAACGTGGCGGTGCTCGCCCTTGTCAGCGCCTCAGCGGCGGCCGCCTGGAATCTGCTCGGCGGCATAGCCGGCCAGGTCTCGTTCGGGCACTCGATTTTTTACGGGACAGGCGCCTACACCACTGGCTATCTGCTCGTGCGTTACGGCCTCTCGCCCTGGGTCGGGATGGCGGCGGGCTGTCTGGTCGCTGTCGCGCTGGGAATCATGATCGGGTTCCCGGTCTTCCGTCTGCGGAGCCATTACTTCTCCATCGCCACGATCGCAATGCAGCAGGTCATCTTCATCATCGTGGTGAACAACAAGGCGCTTGGCGCCGCAACCGGCATCGAGCTACCGATTCGTGAGGCTTCGTTGGCGAACCTCCAGTTCTCCACCCGAGATCTGCTGCCCTATCACCTGATCGCTCTCGCGCTCCTGGGCGTCTCCAGCCTGGCGATCTGGCTGTTCATGCAGGGCAAGGCGGGGGCCTACGTCAAAGCGATCCGCGACGATGAGGATGTGGCGCGAGCGATGGGCGTTCCCGTCCGCCGTTACAAGCTCTACGCGCTCGCGCTTTCGGCTGCGATCACTTCGTTGGCCGGCAGCTATTACGGGATGTACTCGCTGTTCATCGACCCCAACGTAGTGCTTTCGCTGAACCTGTCGATCGCCATCGTCCTGGTCGGCGTGCTGGGCGGCGCCGGCAGCCTCTGGGGTCCGCTGGTCGGGGCCTGGGTGCTCCAGGTAATCCAGGAGGAGACCCGCGTGCGCCTCTCCGGGGCGGGGAACGCGCTCGACCTGGTCATCTACGGGCTGCTGGTCATGCTGATCGCCGTCGTGGAACCGGCGGGCCTGGTCGGCATCGGCAGGCGACTCGGGGGGCGCCTACCGATGCGCCGACGACCAGTGCGGCGATGAGCCTGCTCGAGCTAGGTGGACTGACGCGACGATTTGGCGGCCTGGTCGCCGTGAACGACGTCGACCTTGTGGTCGGGGAGGGTGACGTCGTGGGCCTGATCGGACCCAACGGGGCCGGCAAGACGACCCTTTTCGCGCTGATAGCGGGCTCCCTGTCGCCTTCCAGCGGGAGCCTCGCCTTCCAGGGCGCCCAGGTCGGCGGCTGGTCGGCGGACCGGGCGGCGCGGGCGGGGATCGGCAGGACGTTCCAGATCATGCGAATTTTCAAGTCGATGACGGTGCTGGAGAACGTGATGGTCGGCTCTTACCTGCGTGAGACCCGGCCGGCGCGGGCGCGGGCGATGGCCGAGCAGGTGCTGGAGACGGTAGGTCTGGGGGAACTGGCCGGGCAGGCGGCCGTCAACCTTACGGTGGCTTCCAAAAAGCGCCTCGAGCTCGCCCGGGCGTTGGCGACTCAGCCGCGGCTGCTGCTGCTGGACGAGGTGATGTCGGGACTCACGCCGGTGGAGACGTCCGAGGCTGTGGAGCTGGTGCGCAAGCTGAACCAGAGCGGCCTCGCGGTCTTGCTGGTGGAGCATGTGATGGAGGTCGTGATGCCGCTCTCCAAGCGCGTAGTCGTGCTCGACCACGGCGTGAAGATCGCCGAGGGGACTCCCGCCGAGGTGGCCCGCGATAGCGCGGTCATCGAGGCCTACCTGGGAGATCAGCATGCCGCTGCTGGAGGTTAGAAACCTCTCCGTCGCCTACGACGGGGCGCCGGCTCTGAGCGGAGTGTCGTTAGAGGTGCAGGAGGGTGAGATCGTCTCGCTGGTCGGTGCGAACGGAGCTGGCAAGACGACCCTTCTGGCCGCCATAGCGGGTCTGAAGCCGGCCTCGGCGGGAAGTGTGCTCTTCGCAGGCCGGGATGTCATGGGTCTGCCGGCGCACCGGCTGGTCCAACTCGGTATTGGGCTGGTGCCGGAGGGCAGGCGGCTGTTTCCTCGCCAGGCGGTCTGGCGCAACCTCATGCTGGGCGCCTACCGGCAGCGGGACCGAGCATGGCGCCAGTTGCAGATCGACAACGTGTTTCAGATGTTCCCGGTCCTGAGAGAGCGTCGGGATCAGGCTGCCGGAACCCTCTCAGGGGGTGAGCAGCAGATGCTCGCCATCGGCCGGGCCCTGATGTCGAAGCCACGCCTTCTGCTGCTCGACGAGCCGTCGCTGGGAATCGCCCCCCTGCTGGTGGACAGGATCTTCAACTCTCTGCGCGAGATCAATCAGCGCGGGCTGACCCTGCTGCTGGTCGAGCAGCGTCTCAAGCAGGCGCTGGCGCTGGCGGCCCGTGCGTATGTGCTTCAGACCGGGCGCATCGTCCTCTCCGGCCCGAGCGCGGAGATGGCCGAATCCGAAGAGGTCAGACGCGCTTATCTGGGTCTCTGAGAGGGCCCCGGTCGCTCGTTTCGCCACCATGACCTGATCTCGCCCCATGTCGCGAGCGTTGGCCTTAGTGCATCGTAACGGCGAAAAATTGACGGTGAGGCGAGTAACTGGAATGAATCAGTTGAACCAAGTAGGCTGATTCACGCCGTGGCCACCAAACCGCATTTGTGAGCCCATCTAATCTGGTTACGAAGGCTCTCAAAGACCTGACGTGGGTTCGTCAGCCCAGCCTCTTGAAGCTCACGCCCACCGCGTCCTGAAGACACCTGACCTCGTGCTCAACTTCCGATGGGACGTGCCAAGCGTCGCCAGGTCCGGCTTCGAACGTCTCGGTGCCCAAGCGCACACGCATCCGGCCTTGGAGCAGCACCACCGCCTGCTCCTCGGGATGGTGGTGCGGCCGGGCACCCTCGCCGGCCTTGAAGTGGATCTGGGCCACTTCGACCGTTCCCGTCCGGTACACGGGGCCGACCGCGTCGGAGTAGGCCGGCTCGACCGGTGTGGCGTTGTCGGCGGCGAAATGGATCTGCGGCATGTTGCTCCCTAAAGGTTCGCGGATCGGCTCAGCGGAAGGCCCTGGCGGTCGTTCCCTCGATCAGCCTGAACGTGAGTACTTGGGGGCCTGCTTCTTCCACTGCTCCTTGGGAAGAGGTCCCCAGGGTTGGCTAGCCTTGATGGTGTCGACGACCACATTGCGAAGTGCCCCGTCCACCAGGGCCACCTTGCGGATGTATATGTTCTGGATCGGCGAATTGGTGTCTGAGCTGATGGAGACAGGGCCGCGGGGTGCCTGGAACTGGGTTGTCTTTAGGTCCTTGATGACCGCCTGTCGGTCGCTCGTCGCCCCGTTGCGCTTCTTCATCACCGCATAGATCAGCTTGTAGGAGGCATAGGCGGACTCTGCATAGTAGGACGGATAGTTGCCGGTTGCCGCCTTGTATTCCTCTACGAACTTGTTGTTGGCAGGGCTGTTAATGCCGTCTGCGTATTGCAGTACGGTGACCACCCCCAACACGGTGTCGGGCGACTCGGAGCGCAGTACCGACCAGTCGGTCATCGTGCCGCCGGCGATCAATGGGATCTTGCCCTTCAGACCAAACTGCTTGTAGGCTGACGTGAACCGGACGGAAGCGGTGCCCGCGGAGAGGTTAAATACCGCGTCGGTGGTGTTGGGAATCTCCGCTACATAGGGGCTGTAGTCGGGGGCGTTAATCGGGGCCCAAATCTGCTTGTCGATCTTCCCGCCGGCGGCCTCAAACGAGCTGGTGAAGCCCCCGGTGCCCTGCCAACCGAAGGCGTAGTCCATGGCCACCGTCGTAATGTGCCGGTAGCCGAGCTTGTCGTAGACGTACTTGCCAAAGTTCAGGGTCGGCTGGTCGCAGGTCCAACCGGTCAGGATCAGGTTGGTCGTCTTTTCCGAGGTCGCCAACTCGGACGAGCAGGCGCTGATGTAGAGGGTTGGAATGCCGGAGGTGGCGACGTAGCTGCGCACGGCAAGCCCCACGTTGGCGGCCAACGGGCCAATCAGGAGATCGACCTTCTGTGTCTCCACCAGCTGGCGGGCAGCGCTTAGGCCCTGGTTGGGATCGGCGGCGTCGTCGGTGAAGATGGTCTGGATCTTCCGGCCACCGACCGTGTCGCCGACCTCCTTCATGGCCAAGTTCCAGCCGTCCCGCTCGTCTTGGCCGTTGGCGGCGAAATTGCCGGTCTGGGGCAGGATGAAGCCGACCTTGATCGGCCCGGAGCTCTGGGCAGAGGAGCTGCCGGAGGAGCCACAGGCCGCCGCCAGCAGCAGGCAGGAGAGGGCGCACGCGATATGGCGAAGGCGATGAATGAGCATGACGACCCCCTGTTAGCTAGCGCTCCAATCACAATCTATCTGACCCGGGTCTCGGCCGAGGGTCAAGCACGCTTCCTGGCTGCTGCAGCCAGGGTTCAGTGCCCTGCAGCCGAGGTTCGCGTCAGCTGATAGACCTCATCACGCAGCCGGTCGAAGACCGCCGCCTTGAAACGAATTGCGATCTCCGGGTCCCCGACTAGAATGTTGAACTGCTGGTGGCTGGCGACCAGCGCCTCCACCTCGGTCAACGCCACCGCGTCCGCGGTCGAGTCGCGGCCGGCAAACATGCTGGGGAGGCCGAACAGGTCACCCGGACCAAGCTGCTCGCCAACCCGGCCCCCGATCGTTAGCTCAACGCGCCCTTTGAGGATGATCCAGAAGGCGTCGTTGTGCCGACCGGCGGTCATCATCACCTGGCGCTCCTCAATGACCGCAAAGTCAAGGTTGGCGGCCATCATGCTGAGCTGCTTCACACGGAGGCTGGCGAAGATGGGCAGCTCCTTCAGCTGGAGCACCTTGGGATCTGTTGCGTGGACTGGCATTCCTCTTCTCGTCTACCCGGTGGTTGCGCGCTGCCGGTGAACCGCGTCCAGCGGCTCACAACAGCGCATTTGCATGACAGTATGAACGCTGTGAAGCAAGCGGCATCGTACCCATGCACGGGCGGCTGCGGTGGGGCTTCAAGAGCTTGTGAGCAAGGGACTGGCGGGCTGCGCAGAGAAGAAGAGCGCCTCAACTTTCTGCTCCTGAAACTGCTAGCTCCAGCGTCATGATCCGCTGGCTGCAGCCGCCACGCCGCTCATCGGTCGGGGCCGTAGAGGCCGAAGCGCTGAGAGGGGTCGCCGGGGCGCCAGCCGCCCCCGAACTGGGAGCGGTCGCCGGCCTTGCGGACCCTCGCCACGAGTCCCCTGCCGAGCTCCAACTGGCCCTTCTCCCAACGCCGCAGCGACGGTGCGACGTCACCGCCACCCGCCTCGAGCGCCTCCGCTAGCGTCCACGCGTCCGCCGCCGCCTTGGCGGTTCCCGCTGCCGCGTGCGGACGGGCCACGAAGGCGGCATCGCCAATCAAACAGACGCGCCCGAAAGCCATGCGGGGCACCACGACGTCGTGGATGGGCTGGACGAATGGCTCCTCGGTGCCTAGCACGGTCTCCGCCAGCGGCCCTGGTAGCGACCGCGCGGCTTGGCGTAGCCGAGTCAACGGATGCTCCTCCGGAACTGGCGCGCCTGGGGGTTGGTCGCGTACAGCGCGGCCATTGGTCTTCAGCTGCTCCAGCTCCGCGCCGGCGCGGGCGTTCCGGTACCAGACGAAGTTGATCAACCGGCGGCCCGGCTCCACCGAGCCGTCTAAAGCGGGGATCGGGTAGGTGAGGATATGGCTGTCCGGCATCACGTGGTAGACGATTGCCTCGCTCACCACCGCCTGGGTCGTTGCCGGGAGCTCAGCCTCCGACACCGTGCCGCGCCAGGCGACGTAGCCTGCGTACTCATCGTGTACTTGGGGCAGCACCAGGCCCCGGCCGGTCGACGCGATGCCGTCCGCGCAGACGAGCAGCTCGCAGTGGACGTCGCGGCCGCTCTGAAAGCTCACATGCACGCCGCCTTCGTCCTGGGCGAAGCTGGTCATGGCGTCGCCCAGCGCGTAGCGTTCCTCCTCGAGCAGTCCCCGAAGGCTCCGGTAGAGAGTGCTCCAGGCCGTGAAGCTCCAGACACACGGCTCCTCGTAAGCGATCCCGCCATCCCTGTCGATGTACAGCAACCGGTGAGCGTGGGTGCTGATCTGGGACAGAGAGAGGCCGCCGCGTTCCTCCAGATAGCGGACCGCCATCGGGTGGACGACGATGCCAGCCCCCCGGCTCTCCAGCTGTGCCGCGGACCGTTCGTAGACCCTGACGTCGAGGCCGAGGTCGCGCAGCAGCAGCCCCGCGGTTAGGCCCGCCAGCGATCCCCCGACAACCACCACGCTCATCGGTCGCACGGCTCACAAACTACGAGTGGCCACAATGCGCTGTCCCACCGGGTCGATGCCGTCGGGACATCAGCGCGGCACCACCGGGACCAGCAGCCGCTAAGTGGGGTCGCGACACTCGGGCACGGTCTTGGTCGAGGCCAGCAACCGGCCACGGTTTGCCCAGGCCCGAGCAGCCGGAGTAGTCAACCGGCGGGACCGTGCGCCTTCACCCTTCCTGATCGAGGTCTATTTCAAATTTCCGGCCATTGACTTCGTAAGTGCTCTTCAGCCGCACCGGATTCTGCACCAGCTGCTCGGCGAAGCACCCCCGCTTGGCCAGCCTGATCAGCCGGGCAATATCCTCGTCCGACTCGGGCGACTCGATGATTAGGTGGGTTCTGAACTCATTCACGCCGGAGTGGACCGTGCCCTTCAGGACCGACCCGTCGACCCAGGCGTCGAATTCGCACCGGCACTCGGCCGACTTGACCCGCTTCTTCGTCATGGATGCGTACCGCACCACCTGGGTGAGGAGTCAAAATCCCACCCCGGCTGAGATATAGGTGAGCGGCTGAGGGTGGTTGTCCTCGCCACCCAGGTACTGAGGCTCGTCACTGTAGAACTCGAACTTGCGCTCCGTCGCCACCTTCAGCTGCTTTTCCAAGCAGCGGATAGTAGCCGACATCGTGATCAGCTTGCCGCGGACGTTGTCGCTGAACTCAGGTAGCTGGGTGACGTCGGGCGCATCGGGGGAGATTGGCTGGCCGCCAACCGGCCGGGATTCCGCCATCAGGAGGATGTGGTCGGGCGCCGACCCACCCCATTGAGCTCGGTGGCCGGCCCCCAGACCAGCGTCTCAGGCAGCCGATCGGCCGAGAAATCGAAGTCGCGCCGCATGCTTTTCTCCTTCGTTGATTGGCGCCGGGGGGTGCTCACTGATTATGCGCTGACCGTTCAACAGCAGGCGAAGAGCATGATCCACGGGGCATGGAACGCGTGGCCGTCATCGGTTACCGGCACGATGTCGAACGTCTGCATGCTGCCCATCTCGTGTTTGCCTGCGGACCACCGCTCCCTCCCCCACCTCGGTGTGCGGTCTATCCGCCCCACGGCGACGATGGCCATCGGGATGATCCCTTGCCTTCCCTGTTGGGGCACCGGGCCGTGCGGTGGCCGGCTGAGCGTGCACCGTCTACGACGCCGTTTCGCGATTTTTGGAATTTGTTACACCCACGTTCCGGGGTCGCCACCCGGCAGGTCCTGTTCGGGTTTCCGTTTGCACACGATTTCCCTAAGCCACTGTTGCCCATCGTCGAATACCACGAAGGGGAGTCTGTTGATGATCGCCATCGCCTCGATCACGGCGGCCAACTCTGGTTCGGTCACGAGCTCGCCGCGACTCTGGGGAGTGTTTGGAGCCTGGTCGCGGTCCACATCAGACAGCTCCGTCGATGCGGGGGGAGCCTCCGCCGTCAACCGATTAGACCCGCCAATCTCCACCGCGTTCGACTGGCACCGGTCTCGGCATTCGGCGATGCTATTGGCAAATGGCGATCGGTCAGCCGCTCCGCCGGCGAGAGGATCCAAGCCTGGTGCGTGGGCAGGGTCGGTACGCCTCCGATCCGGCGCCCGCCCGCACCGTCCACCTTGCCATTCGGCGCGCAGGGCTTGCGGCCGGCAAGGGCCTCCGGGTGGACGTGGGGCCGGCCTTGTCCGCACCGGGGGTGGTCGGCGCTTGGGCGGCGGGCCAGCTGGGCCTTGCCGACGAGCGGATGCCCCGATCCCCGGGTCGGCCTGAAGGCGCTATCGGCCGGCCTGTCCTCGCAGTCGGCTCCACCCGTTTCGAGGGCGAAGCGATCGCGGTGGTGGCCGCGGAGAGCGAATACCAAGCCCACGACGCGCTGGATCTACTCCAGGTCGACCTCGAGCCAGGACAGCCTGATCTGTCCGTCTACCGGCGTGACCGCCACTCCTATGAGGACGCGGCTGCGGCCCTGGAGCAAGCCGAGATTCGCCAGCGTCACCGCTTACGGATGGGCCGCATCTGTGGCGCGGCGATGGAGCCACGCGCGGTGCTCGCCGACTGGCGTGAGGACGAGGCGCGCCTTGTCATCCGAGCCAGCGTCGGCTGGGTTCACGGCCTCCGCGACGTGGTGGCCAGCTGTCTGGGCTTGGAACCGGCGCAGGTGGTTGCCCTGACCGACGACGTCGGTGGCAGCTTCGGCGCCAAGAACCATCCCTATCCCGAATATGTGGTCGCGGCCGCCGTGAGCCGGCTCCTGCGGCGGCCGGCCCGCTGGACCGCCAGCAGAATCGAGGACGGCCTCACCACTGGCCAGTCCCACGACGCCGACCTCGACGTCGAGCTCGCGGCGGACTCTGAGGGCCGCCTGCTGGCGGTTCGGGTGGCCATCGACTGGCCGGTGGGCGCCTACGGGACCTTCGGTGCTAACCAGGACCTCCACATGGCCCATCACGCGATGTCGGGCTACCGGTTGCCGGCCCTCGAGGTCGAGGTCACCGGGCGCTACTCGAACAGCCCGCCGGCAACCCACATTCGGGGCGGAGGGCGTCCGGTGGGCAACTTCGCCATCGAGCGCGCCATGGATCGGCTGGCCCGGCGGCTGGGCATCGAGCCGGTCGAGGTCCGCCGGCGGAACCTGATCCCGCCGTCCGAGATGCCGTACGCGACAGGTTTCAGGGGTGTGACCTACGACGGCGGGGACTACCCCGCCCAGCTGGCGGCGGTGGCCGAGCGGATCGGCGTCGGCGCCATCCGCGAACGCCAACGGCGGGGCGAGCCAGTCGGACTCGGGGTCGCGTTCTGCGTCGAGGCGACCGGCATCGGACAGCCGGAGCCTTCACGGGTAATAGTGCTGCCGGACGGCACCGCCCGAGTGCTGGCGGGGGGCACCCCCCAGGGTCAGGGACACCAGACTTTCATCGCCCAGGTGGTGGCTGAGCGGCTGCAGTGGCCGTTAGACCGGATCTCGGTCTGGACTGGGGACAGCCGCGCCGTCCCGTTCTCGTCGGTGACGGCGGCCAGCCGTACCGCGTTGGAGGTGGGCAACTCCGTGGCGCTGTCGGCGGCTTCGGCGCGTCGCGCGCTGGTCCAACGAGCGTCGGAACTGCTCGAGGCCGACGCCGAGGACCTGGTCATCACCCCCAAGCAGATCGCGGTGCGGGGCGTGCCCAGCCGGGCGTTGCCGCTCGCAGCGGTGGTTGGCGACGGTCTCGAGGCGGCCGAGACATGGGACTCGCGGGGAGCGGCGGCGTGGTCGTCCAGCTGCCACGCCGCCGTGGTCCGCATCGATCCCGAAACCGGCGGCGTCCAGATGCTGAGGTACGTGATTGCCCACGACAGCGGCCGCTCCATCAACCCGACCATCGTCGCTGGCCAGTTGCACGGTGGCTACGCTCACGGCCTGGGCTACGCACTCTTCGAAGAGGCGCTCTACTCGGAGGAGGGGTCCTTCCTGACGCCGTCCTTCCTCGACTACACGCTCGTCAGCGCCCCCGAGCTGACGTGCGAGCCAGAGATTATCCACTTCGAGTCAACCTCCTCGCAGAACCCGGAGTCGTTCCGGGGCGTGGGCGAAGCGGGCACCATTGCTGTACCCGCCGCCATCGCCAATGCCGTCGAGGACGCCCTCTACGCCATCGGTCGCCCGGTCGAGATCGCGGAGGTGCCGATCACCCCCGAGCGGCTTTGGGCCGCGGTTAACCGCAGCCAGGTGCCGACTCAGGGCATGGCGACAGGTGCCGGGGGCGTGGATGTCGGTGCTCGGCTCATCGGTCATGCAAGCTCTCCAGGGATGTCGCGCCAGCCGTTGCCGGGCACAGGCGTTTGACGTGGCTCCGACATAATCGGCGTATGCGAGAGTCCACCACGCCATGAGCTTCGAGGCTCACAAGGTCGTTTTCGAGCAGGGTCCCGCCGACGCCTCCAAGTTCGAAGAGCTGGTCACGGGCGGAGCCATCCAGCCAGACAGGGTCGCCGCCGTGATCGGCAAGACCGAGGGCAACGGCGGTGTCAACGACTTCACCCGGATTCTGGCCGACCGAGCGTTCCGCGACGTGCTGCGCCGGCACGGGAGCCGAGATGAGGCCGCGGTGGCAGCTATCCCGATGGTGTGGTCGGGTGGCACCGACGGAGTCTTGTGCCCGCACGCCTGCGTTTTCAGCCGGGTCGACGACGAGCCTGCCGGGCTCGCTGTGGGGATCGCGATGTCGGAAGAGATCCTGCCCGAGGACATCGGGCGCACCGCCATGGTCGAGAAGGTGGCAGTGGCCGTCCGCAGCGCGATGGCCGACGCCGGCATCGCCGACCGTCGCGACGTGCACTGGGTGCAGACCAAGACCCCCCTGCTGACGATGGAGGGTATTCGGCAGGCGCGCGCCCGGGGCGGCGAGACAGCGCTGCCAGACCCCCACGGCTCCATGGATCTCTCCAACGGGACGACCGCCCTGGGGGTTGCGCTAGGGCTGGGCGAGGTCCAGCGCTCGGCGATCGACGACCAAATGATCGGCCGCGCACTGGACGTCTTCTCCTCGGTCGCCTCCTGCTCGAGCGGGGTCGAGTTGGACCGGGCACAGGTGGTGGTCCTGGGCAACGGCGGCCCCGGCGGGCGCCAGCGGATCGGCCACTCGGTCATGCGTGACGCGCTCGACCAGGACAGTGTCTATTCCGCCGTCCGGGAGGCGGGTCTGGACCTGCCCGACCGGCCCCGCGCAGCCGACCTGGAGGGTCGGGTCGTCAACGTCTTCGCCAAGTGTGAGGCGGACCCGACGGCGCGGCTGCGCGGCCGGCGGCAGGTTATGCTTGACGACTCCGACGTGCACCACCACCGGCACGCAAAAGCGGCCGTTGGCGCCGTCATCGCGGCGGCAGTTGGTGACCCGGCAGTCTTCGTGTCGGTGGCCGCGATGCACCAGGGGCCGGCGGGCGGCGGCCCGGTGGCCGCCATCGTGCGGTTGGAGGAACCGCCGGCGTAGCGACTACCCGGCGAACTACGGCCGCGGGGGCCGTGAGAGCGTTCCCGTCGGCCAAACCGATTACGGACGGGGTGCTTCATCGCTAGGTCTAGTGGTCAGAGTGGTTCTCCCCCACGTATTCGTAGCCCGCCTCCTCCAGATTCGCCACCCCCAGGTACCCGCCGAACACCTCTACTTCCTCCCGAGAATCGAGGTTGCGAAGCCAGTGGACGGCGCCCCGGCGCACCAACTCCACCGTACCGGCGCCGACCTCGTGGCTCTCGTCGCCGGAGCCGATCTCGGCGCGACCGCGGATAACATAAAAGAACTCGTCCGCGTTCGGGTGGATGTGGGCACGGTGCTGGGAACCGGGTTTGAAGAGGGCACGGAAGAGGGCCACCCGCGCCTCGCGAGCAACCTCCGGCGGCAGCGGGAAGCGAATGTCCATTCCCACCCAGCCCTGCTCCGCCCGGACGGGCCGGGGCGCGACATCCTCGATGGTAGTCATGAAGTGGGATTTGCCGTCTACCAAGGGACACTCCTGCTCGCAAGCTGCAAGCGAATCGGTGGCCGGACATTGCGCCGGTGCGCACTTACATTATTCAGCCGCCGGGCCGTCCATGGCCGGGACCCCACGATTCGGCCTGCAGGTCGCGTCCACAGCCACATTTGCCTAAGCCGGCGATGGGTGCTAGCTTGGTAGGACGCTTTCACCAGCAGATTAGGAGTAGCCCATGACCCGTCGATGGAGCAGTCGCGGAGCCGTGTACGTATTGGTGGCCCTGCTCTTGGCCGCGTGTGGCGGCAGCAGCGGTGGAGGAGGGGGGACGGATACGTCGCCCATCAAGGTGGGCTACCTGGTGCCTCTCACGGGCGGGTTCGCCTCCAATGGGAGGAACGAGCAGAACGGTTTCAACCTCGGCCTGCACGACTTCGGGGACACAATCAACGGTCGCAAGATCGCGACCACCTACCTGGATACCCAGGCCGATCCCAACGTGGCCCTGTCGCAAGCTCGCCAGTTGATCGACAACCAGAAGATCGACGTCCTGCAGGGGCCGTTGGCGGCCAACGAGATCGCCGCCGTGGCCGCCTACTCCGGGCCCAAGGGCGTGCCGACGGATGATCTCTCGATGTGTTCGGCGATTCAGCTCGACTACTACGCCAAGTTCGGAAACGGCTTCTCCTCCGGCTGGTCCTGCAACCAGCCCGCCATCATGGCGGCCAAGTACGCCCTCGAGAACCTGCACTGGAAGCACATCGTCACCATCGGCCAGGACTTCTCTTTCGGCTGGCTGGTCGTCGGCGGCTTCGCCGACGCCTTCCGAGCCGGTGGCGGCACGATCGACAAGTTTCTGTGGGCGCCCAACACGACCTCCGACTTCAGCCCCTACGTCTCGCAGATCCCCACCAGCGGCATCGACGGCGTTTACGCCGAGCTTTCCGGGGCAACCGCCGTCCGCTTCACCTCTGCGTACAAGCAGTTCGGGCTGAAGGGCAAGATTCCCCTGCTGGGGATCACGCAGCTGACCGACTACTCATCGCTCCCATCGGAGGATCCCGCGGCCATCCTAGGTGTCCAGACCGGGGCCCAGTACTGCGATGGCATCGACACCCCCGAGAACAAGAAGTTCACGGAGGAGTACAAGGCTCAATACGGCGTGTACCCCGGCTACTACTCGGACGCCGGCTACGCCAAGGCTCGCCTCCTGGTAGCCGCCCTCCAGAAGGTCAACGGCGTCACCAAAGACAAGAAGGCCCTCATCAAGGCCATGAAGACGACCCCGATCGTGGCCGCCAGGGGCCCGGTCCGGCTCAGCCCGACAGGCTTCTCGCCGATCCAGAACACTTACATGTGCGAGGTCAAGCAGGTCGGTTCCGACCTCCGCAACGTGCCCATCAAGACCTACACCAACGTCCAGCCTTGGGGCACGCTCAGCGAGGCGAAGTGGAGGGACTCGTTCAAGAAGTACAGCGCCAGCCGCCCGACCTAGAAGGCACGCATCGCCGGTCCCTAGCCGCCCTGCGGCCGGCACGCTGAGATCTTGGGCGCTTGACGCGGACGATTGCCGACGCCGTGGTCGAGGTGCTATTGGACGAACAGGTCCCGTTCGTGGCGGGCCTTCCAGGCAGCGGCGTGATGGACTACCTAGACGGCATTTACCGAAAGGCCGCGCCCCGCTTCGTGCTGGTGCGGCATGAGCAGGTGGGCATTCACATGGCGCTTGGCTACGCCGAGTACACCGGGCGCCCGGCGGCGATGCTCGTGTCACGCTCGCCCGGGGCCTCAAACAGCGTCATCGGCGTGCAGGCGGCCTTCGCCGAGGGCTCGCCGGTGGTGCTGATCAGCTCCCACGTGGCGTCCGGCGCGCGCGGGCTGGGGGCCTTCCAGGAGATTGACCTGGAGTCGCTGTTCCGGCCCATCACCAAGATGTCCGTCGAGGTGCGGGCGGCCGAGCGCGTTCCCGAGACCCTGCAGGAGGCCTTCAGGGTGGCTGTATCGGCCCGTCCCGGCCCGGTGCATGTCTCGATCCCGCTGGACTTTCCTTCGGCGGAGTACGCCGGCCGGCTGTCGGTCCCCAGCCGGTGCGTAGTCGGTCGCGCCCTGCCCGCCCCCGAAGCGGTCGAGGCCGCGGTCGCCATCTTGCTCGCGGCCGAGCGGCCGGCCATAATCGCCGGTGGCGGCGTGACGAAGTCAGGGGCGGCTGGCCTCGTCCTTGACCTGGCCGAGCGGTTGGGCGCGGCGGTGACCAACTCGTGGGGGAAAAAGGCGGTGCGCGAGGACCATCACCTATGCACGGGCACCATCGGGCGCGGCGGCACCGGGGCCAGCGCGGCGGTCCTGCACGAGGCCGACGTCGTGCTGGCGCTGGGCCTGCGCTTCTCCGAGTTCGCCACCGAGGACTATCGGATGCGGTTCGGCCCAGAGCAGCGGTTGATCCAGATCGACATCGACCCCGCGACTGTCGGTCGCGTGCTGCCGGTCAGCGTCGGCATGGCGGCCGACGCACGGATGGCGCTGGAGGAGATCCTGACTGCTGTCCGCCGGGAGCGCGAGCCGGGATGGAACCCGCAGCGCGTCGCGGAGATTCACGGCCACCGGCGGGCCTGGGAGGAATCGATCTCCGGCGTCGATTGGGACGCGATGCCGATTGTCACGCCCCGGCTGGTGCGGGACCTCCGCCGGGCCCTCGACCCCGACGCGGTGATCTGCACCGACTCGGGCAACTTCAACTACTGGCTGGCTCGGTACCTGCCTGCCACTGCCGACGGCTCGTACATATACCCGGCCGCCGCCGGGCCCATGGGCTGCGGCCTGCCGGCCGCGATGGGCATCAAGCTGGCGTTCCCGGAGCGGCAGGTGGTGGCCGTGGCCGGTGACGGCGGCTTTGCGATGACGATGCAGGACCTCGAGACCTGCGTCCGGGAGAAGATCGGCGTCGTCGCCGTCGTGGTGAACAACTTCGGCTACGGCAACATCAAGATCCGCCAGCAGACTAAGTTCGGCAACCGGCTGATCGGATCGGAATTCGGCAACCCGGACTTCGCGGCAGTGGCCGAGCTCTTTGGGGCCCAGGGCGAGACTGTGAGCCGCCCCTCGGAAATAGCCCCCGCCCTTGCGCGCGCGCTGGAGGCCAGCGGGCCGGCGGTCATCGACGTCCACGTGGATCCCGCCGAGATCTGCACGGCGACAATCGATCGCTGGTGGTGAGTCGGGGGGTGCCAGCCGTCTAGATCAGTCGTGCACGACGGCGAAGATGCGCGCGGGAGCCCCCTCGACGTCGACCAGCTTGTAGAAAGGTGCGAAGAAGTCGAACCGCTTGCCGACCAGCTGGCCGAGACCGGTGGCCTGTTCGATGATCACGATCTCCTTGCCGAGGAACGCTTTGTGCACCCTGAAGTCCTCCGAGCCGAACTCCGGTAGGCGAGCTGAGTACTCCTCGAAGAAGTCGAAGCAGACGGCCTTCGGTTGGAGCGAGGCTAGGAACTCGGCGGCCTCGACGGCGAGGTAGGGCGACTCCACAAAAAAGCGGGGAAAGTCGCCCCATGCCCGGTCAGTCCAAGCCGTGCGCACCACAGCAATCTGGCCCGGGCGAACCCCGGGGTCGAAGTTGCGCAGCATTTCTCGCGTGATCTCGGTCGAGGGCGCGAGTTCGCCCAGGTCAAAAATGACCGCCTCGCCACAGACCTGGTCGAGGGTGATTCCGTCGGTGGTGCCGCCATCCTCGTAGCAGTGGAGGCCCGAGTCGACGTGGCTGCCGGTGTGAAGACTCTGCCGGACCGAGGTGACCTGCCAGAAGCCGGGGCCCCTTCGGTGGCGTTCGAGCTCTACGCGCATGTCGGTGGAGGGTGGGCTCTTGGTCGCGGCGCCGACCGGCACGGTTAGATCAATGATGCACCCATCCATGTCAGGGTTCCCAAGCCGCGAACACGCGGACCGGCGAACCCGTGCAGCCGACCAGCCGAAGGGGGATGACCATCAGGCTGAAGCCCTGGTGCATAGGGATGCGATCGATGTTGTTGACCACCTCGGTGTGATTGATGAGGTACTCCGCGCAGGCGGTGTGGTTGGGGTAGCCGAGGTCGGTGGGGTTGTCGGTCGAGACTGCGTCCGTGAGGATGTTCACGACCCCCTGGTCGAGGATGAAGCGCGAGGCCTCAGCGTCAAGGCCGGCGTACTCACTGACGTAGGCCAGGTGGTCGCTCCACTTGGTCGCCGCGCCGGTGTAGTAGAGGAGGCTGCCGCCCTTGGGCAGCTCGTCGAGGCCGGCCGCGTCCATTGCGCGGCGAACGCGCTCGCGTGTGATGCTGGTCTTTGGGGCGGCGTCCGAGACGTCGATCCAGACCGCCTCGGTGAACGAGTTCTCGATGGCGAATTTCTCGATCGTTAGGTCGGGCCGGTCGGGGTTGAAGTGGTATATAGCGTCCATATGGGTCGAGTCGTGGTCGCAGAGCGAAATGCCCTTTACCGCATACCCTCGGAAGGTGCTGTCACCCATCCGGAGGTGGGACTCCTCGTGGCTCATGTGCGTCCAGATCGCCACCTTCATATGGCCCGGATAGACGGGTATGTCCGGCGAAATCTCGCGGCTCAGATCGAGCACCTTTAGTCGTTTGCCGAAGAAGGTGATCTCGACCAGGTCTGTGTAGGCCTTGGGCTCGTTGGGCGTCACTTCAGGTTTGGCTCCTTCACTGATTCAGTACATCACCAGTCCGGCCGAGACGTTTATGTCCTCGCCGGTGATGCCGGATGCGGCGTCGGAGGCGAGGAAGACGCAGGTGCGTCCGACCTCGTCGGGCTCCACCAGCCGGCGCAGCGGCGTCGGATCGGTGAACTGCCGCAGGGCCTCGCCCTCGGAGATACCCCTTATCCGCGCCTGGTTGCGCACGACGTCCTCGATGCGGGGGCCCGCGACCGCACCTGGGCAGACCGCGTTGACACGAACGCCCTGCGGGCCAAGGTCGGCTGCGAGCGTGCGACAGAGGCCGATGACGGCCATCTTGGCGGCGGCGTAGGGGGCCCGCCCCGCCAGCGGGCGCTTGCCGGTGATGGAGGAGATTGCGATCAGGCTGCCAGTGCCCGCCTCGATCATGGTTGGAATGAAGCAGCGGAAGGTAAGGAACACCCCGTCAAGGTCGATGGCGATGCACTCCCGCCACTCCGCCAGGCTTAGGTCCTGCATCGGCCGGGTGGGTCCCGCCACCCCTGCGTTGGCGACCATCACGTCCACCCGCCCGAAGCGCTTCATCACAGTGGTCCCCATGGCGGCCACGGACGCCTCGTCAGCGACGTCGCAGGCGGTGGCGATGCATTCAGCGCCGAGCGCACGGACCTCACGCGCCACCCCCTCCAGGCTTTCCATATTTCGCGCCGAGATGGCGACCGCGGCGCCCGCCTTGGCCATGGCCAGGGCGATTCCCCGGCCGATGCCGCGGTTCCCGCCAGTGACGACTGCCACCCGGCCTGCCAGCGCCCGGCCTGCGTCAGTCAACGAAACGGTAGAGGCGGGCAGGATTGTCTTCGGCGATGGTGCGGGCAGTAGCGGCGTCGAGCGCTTGATCGAGCTCGTTGACCGGCTGCGGGGGCGCCATGTCGAACGGCAGGTCGGTCCCCAACACGACGTTCTCCGCGCCCATCCGGGAGACGAGGTAGGCGAGGGCGTCCCGGTCGTGGGTGATGGTGTCCACGACGATCTGGCCGCGGAAGCTCCAGGGGTCGGCTGGCGCCGACTCCAGCTCCGGCCGGACCGTGGTCGCGTGGCGCAGCCGGCCCGCTTGGAAGGGGTAGTAGCCGCCGGCGTGGACCAGGACGACCTTGAGGCGGGGGTGCCTGCCGAGGAGCCCAGAGGCGATCAGGCGTTCGATTGCGGTGGTTGTCTCGAGCTGGTTTCCGATGACGTTCTGCAGGTAGAACTGGTCGAGCCCACGGTGGGGCTCGTTGTAGGCGGGGTGCAGCATGACCGGAGTCTGCAGCCGCTCGGCCGCCGCCCAGAAGGGCTCGAACTCGGGCTCGTCCAGCCGCCGGCCTGCGACCGAGGTGCCGATTTCGACCCCGACCGCCCCGGCGCCGATCGCCTCCTCAAGCACGGCAGCGGCGCGAGCGGGGTCTGCCATGGGGACGTGCGCCATCCAGCGATAGCGGTCGGGGTGCGCCACCGCGAACTCCCGGAGTCCCTGATTCGTGGCCTTGGCGATTGCCTCCCCCGCTTCGGGGCCAACCTCGTAGAAGAAGAGCGGTGGGGCAACCGAGACGACGGCCGCCTCGAGGCGCTTCGACTCAAGCTCGGCCAGCTTTGCGTCGGGATCCCGGAAGGACGCCATGAGCGTGAAGTTGACGTGGTTGCCACCGCTGATCCTGTCGCCGTCGATCTGGGTGCGGTAGGCGGGATCCGACCGCAGCAGCTCCAGGGCGGCATCAGGGATGGCGTGGTTGTGTACATCGATCTTCATGGCTGGGCCTCTCTCAGGATGCTAGTGATGCGGAGGCGGTGCGAGTCCTGGGCACCGTCCGAGTGTAGGAAGGACACGCAATCGCGAAGGCACTTCTCGACCTGGCAATCCTGGTACATGATCGACAGGCCGCCGTGGATCTCCATCGCCGAGAGGCAGGTGCGCACGGCGACTTCAGCGGCCACCGTCTTGGCCGCGCTGCCCATCGCGTAGTCGTAGTCCGGATCGTGCTCCACTGCCCAGGCGGCTCGCCAGATCAGGCTGCGCGCAGCCTCCAACTCCGAGTACATCTCGGCTAGCCGGCAGGCGATGTTGGCATGCTCGATGAGCGGCTTGCCACCCTGCACCCGCTGCTGGGCATGGGCGAACGCCATCTCGTAAGCGGCGCGTGCGGTGCCGAGGGTGGTCGCGCCCGCCTCGATGGCGCTCTCCTTGAGAACTTCCTTCACGCTGCCGTAACCCATGTGCGGTGGACCGACCAGCCGCCACGGCTCGATGACCACGTCCGTAAAGCGCATGGCCGCGTTATTGATCGTCCTCTGCGCGATCTTTTCATGCACCTTCTCGACCTCAAAACCCGGCATGCCGGGTTCAAGCAGGAAACCGCTGGTGCCGAGGTTGGCCGGCTGGTCTGGGTCGGTGCACGCCCAGACCAGGTAGAAGCCGGCGTCGGCGCCGTTCGAGATGTACTGCTTATAGCCGTTCAGGATCCAGTTGCCGTCCTCACGCAGGACAGCGCTGGACTGGAAACGGAAGTCGGAGCGTGGGACGACGTAGTCGGAGGAGGTGTCGGGCTCCGTGAAGCAAATGGCCAGAACGTTCCGCGGTTCCGCCAGAAAGCGCTTCAGGAAGTGGCTGCGCACCTGTCCCTGAGCGCTGCGGGCGATGATGCGCTGGACCTTCAGGGTCTGGTCGATGATCACCGCAAACCCCATGTCGCCAAAGGCGAGTTCCTCGATCAGGACGCAGATCCCCAGCACGCTCCCGCCAGCTCCTCCGTCCTCACGAGAGAGGCCGTACGTCCGCCAGCCGAAGCTGGAGACCTCCTCGACGAGGTCCCAGTCGACGCGGTCCCGAATTCCGCCCTTCCACTCGAAATCGGCGGCCCTCGGCCTGAGCTTGTCGATCGCAAAGCTCCTCGCATGAGCGCGCAGTTCCGCGATCTCTGGTGTGAGTCCGAAGTGGGGGCTCGGGGTGCCGAGCCGGGTGTCATTGGTGACGGCCATCCCGCTCTTCTCCTCTCTTAGGGGTTGACGACTACGCGTCCGAGGGCCTCGCCCGCGCGTACTTGGTCGAGTGCCCAATTCACTTCCGCCAGCGGCAGGATTTGGGAGATCAGTGGCTTGACCATTCCCTCCTCAACCGCCAAGAGCGCGTGCCGGGCATCCTCCCGGCTCCCAGCCCGCGAGCCCATTATCGTGAGCTCCTGCAGCGCAAGCACCGAGGAGTCGACACCGTACTCCACGCCCGGCCGGTACCCATTGGTGATCAGGCGCGCTCCGGGCCTTACACTGGCCAGCAGGGCGTCGAACCCGCTGCGCGTCCCCGACGCCTCGAAGGCGACATCGGCGCCGCCCCTCGACCAGTCGATCACCCTTGCGGTCTCCTCTCCGGTCACCGCCAGCTCAGCGCCCAGCTCGATGGCGGCGCCACGGTGGTCGTGATGGGGGTCGATGACCGCCACCGCCGCCCCTAGCCCCCGAGCGATCTGCAGCCCGTTGAGCCCCAGCCCGCCAGCGCCGGCGATCACCAGGCGCTCGCCTGCCTGCAGTTGCGCCCGCACCACCAGAGCCCGCCAGGGCGACATGACGGCGTCCATGGCCACGGCCGCGTGCTCGAAAGGGACGCCCTCCGCCATCGGCAGCACGTTGCACGCGCGCATACGCAGGAAGCGGGCTAGCCCGCCGGCGTGATCAAAGCCGATGCGCCGGGAGCTCGGGCACAGGGTGGGCTGGCCGCCCAGGCAGCGTGCGCACTTCCCACATGGGTCGTAGATGTAGCAGGCCACCCGGGTGCCTTCCGCAACCTGTTCGGTTCCCGCGACGACCACGCCGGCCACCTCGTGGCCGGGGATGAGCGGAAGGGGGGTGTCCGCAAATAGGCCGCCCGTGATCTTGAGATCGGTGCCGCAGAGCCCGACCGCGCGCACCTCGACCAGCACATCGCCATTGCGGAGCTCGGGGGCCGGCACCTCGGCCAGTTCCAGGGGCTGCCTGAAGGCACGAAGTACCGCGGCCCTCAAAGCATGACCCGCCCCCCCGCCACGTCGATCGTGATCCCGGTGATCCACGACGACGCCTCCGAGGCCAGAAAGAGAGTGGCGAGAGCTGTGTCCTGAGGCTGACCAAACCGCTTCAGCGGGGCGAGCTCAGTGAGCTCCTGGATCCTTTCCGTAGTGAGTAGGCGTTCGACGCGCTCTGACATGGTGGTGGCAGGCGCGACGCAGTTGACCCGAACGCCGTGCGGGCCGACCTCCTTGGCGACGTGGCGGGTAAACATCACGATTCCAGCCTTGGCCGCCGCGTACGAGGCGGTGAGCGGGATATCCAGGATCCGAGCGGCGTTTGAGGCCATCGTGATGATGGAGCCCCGCCGCCGTTCCATCATCCCGGGCAGGAACGACTTGCAGGTGAAGAAGGTCGAGGTGAGGTTGGAGTCGATGACGAACCGCCACTCCTCCTCGGTGATGTTCTGGATCGGGGTGTGGCGGCCGAACCCGCCCGCGAACGGGACCAGGATATCCGCCGGCCCGAGCTCGGCTTCCACCTGCTGCCGCATGCGTTCGGTGTCCTCGTAGCTGACCATGTCGGCGCTGACTCCGATCGCGGGCGCGGTCTCGGACGTGATCGACTGCACGACTTGAGCGATCGCGGCCTGGTCGCGGCCCACTACTGCCACTCTCACGCCGTTGGCCGCGAGGACCCTGCAGGTCGCGGAACCGATGCCCTTCGAGCCGCCCGTGACGACGGCGACCTTACCGGCCAAGTCGGGGTAGGTGGGGACCATCTCGGTGGCCGCCTCAGCCATCTGTCCTCAACTCCCTGCCTTGCAGAACTTCCGGGTTGACCGGGCACCGTGGGGGCTCACCGCGGATGCTGCGTAGGACCTCCTCGGCTGCCCGCCGCTGGAGATCGCCCTGGGCCTCCGCAGAGTAGAAGGAGGTGTGCGGTGTGATCAGCGCACGCGGGTGTTGGCGGAGCGGGTGATCAGCGGGAAGCGGCTCAGGGTCGGTCACGTCGAGCGCCACGCCGCCGACGCGGCCCGAGTCCAGCGCCTCGCGGACGGCAGCGAGATCGACCAAACCGCCGCGGGCAGTATTGATGATCAGCGGCGCGCGCCGCATCAGGGCGATGCTAGCCGGCCCGATTAGCCCCCGATTCCCGGCGTTGAGCGGTGCGTGAAGGCTGATGAAGTCCGCCTCGCCGATCGCCTCTTCAAGGGTCTCGACCCGACGGGCCGGGGCCGCCGCGATCCGGCGCAGAAAGGGGTCGAAGAAGACCACATCGAGGCCGAACGCTGCGGCCCGCTCGGCGACCCGGCCCCCGATCCTGCCCAAACCGAGCAGAGCCAGCCGGCGCCCACGCAGCCGGTGGATGCCGGACTTGGGCACCGACCACTGGCCAGCCCGCACCGCGCTCGACAGATCGACGACGCGGCGAGCCGCCGCCAGCAGCAAGGCCATGGTGTGATCGGCGACCTCGTCCAGGCAGTAGTCGGGGACGTTGGTCACCGTCATGCCTAAACGGGTGGCGGTCGCCACCGGTACGTTGTCGTAGCCGATGCCATACCGGGCGACCACCCGGCAGTCGGGCGCCGCCGCCTCCAGAACGGCGTCGGTGATGGGGGCGTAGCACACGAGCAGGCCGACGCTACCCTTGGCCAGGCGCGCGAGCGTAGCTTCGTCGGCAGATGGAGCCTCTACCAGGGTCACGCCGGCGGGCTCGAGTATCGATCGCTCGATCTCAATCCCGCCGAACACCTGGTCCGTGACCAGAACCCTCATCGCTCGGTCTGCTCAGAGGGCCTCGTCGTAGAACGGATACTTGGTGAAGAGGATCGGCCCGTCCTTGGTGACCAGCAAGTTCTCCTCCAGCCGGACCGTCTGCTCCAGGCCAGGGTGACCGGCGAAGGTCTCGGCCGCGAAGTACATCCCTTCCTCGAGCTCCACCGGGTACTGCAGTGAGTACGCCCGCGAGATCCACATGCCCTCGTATAGCGAGAGCCCAATGGAGTGGGCGAACTGCTGTAGCGTCACCGTGCCGTACTCGTCGTCATCGTATACGGGCAACTTTTCCGCTACGTCCCGCGTAGTGTTGCCAGCCCTCATCTGCTCGATCGCCGCATACATCGATTCGTGGCACTCCTTATAGAGATCCTTCTCGCGCGGCGAAAGGTTGCCGCCGACCTTGAAGCAGCGCACGAAGTCCACGAAGTAGCCGCCCGGGCCGATCGCGTTCTGGTCGATTATCACCAGGTCGCCGAGGCGGATCGTCTTGTCAGTGTGCCACCGGCGGTAGGGGCTGGTGTTGCCACCTGAGGCGACGATGATGTCGTAGACGAAGTCGAAGCCCTTTTCATAGAGGTACTCGTTGACCTTGGCAGTGATGTGGGCTTCGGTCACGCCAGGCTTTAGCCACTCGTGCTCGATCTTCCAAAACGAGGTGTCCCCGATCGCCGAGGAGATCTTCAGGCACTCGATCTCGTCCGGCGTCTTAACGACGCGGGCTCTCGACATGGCTGGTCCGGCGCTGACGATATTCAGTCCCGCGCGTTCGAAGGCGGCACTGGCAGACGGATCCATCATGTCGACCGCGATCTTCTCTTTGGTCACCTTGTGCTCCTCCAGCACGCGGTAGATCGAAGCCACCATGCGGTCGGCCATCATGGTCTCCGCCGTCTCTGCCCACTTCCACGTGATGGCGGGCCGGACGTTGCCATTTAGCCAGGGAGCGTCGATCTTGGCGCACTCCATGTCCGAGCCGGCCGTCTCGAACAGGACAGGATCGCCCCCCCGCGGCAGCACGCAGTAACGGATGAAGATGTTGTTCTTCCAGTTGCCCTGATAGACGCTCGTGATATAGCGAACGTTCTCGCCGACGAAGCAGACGATCGCGCCCAGGTCGAATTTCTCCATCATCATCCGGGCGCGGGTCAGCCGATCGCGCCGTAGCCGATCGAAGTCCACCCTCGCCTGCCAGTCGGTGCCCGTCGTGCTATACGTGCGCCGTGGATCCCACTCGTGCGGTTTGTCGAGAAAGGAAAGGTCCATCCCTTTACCCGTCGGTGTAGTTGAGTAGTCAGTCATCCCGTCTCCCATTTCCGCGTGGCGCATGACGTTACTTCAGCCGAAACAGCCGCTGCTAAGTATGTCATCCTGAACGTTGCCAGACGAGCGCGCCCCGGCCCAGCAGACGGCCGGCCCGAAGGTCTTCGTGGACCGACAGCACCTCCTCCGGGCCGACCTGCCGGCCGATCACCGGCCGCACGCGGCCGGTCGAAACCAGGGTTGCCGCCAGCCCGACCTCTTCACGGGTGGCGTAGCGCGAGCCGAGGAGGCTGAGTTCGCGGAAAACCATCTCGCGGGGGCTCACTGCGGTCTCCACACCGGGGAACGTGGTCAGCGTCACCAGGCGGCCCCCGATGCCCAGTGTTCGCAGGGACCAGTCCAGGCTGACAGCGGTGCCCAGGAGGTCGACCACGACGTCGATCGAGCCTCTCCAGTGCGCTGGCAGCGCCACGGACTGGAAGTCGCTCGAATCGGTCCCCTCGATGCCGAGCTCGTCGGCCAGGTAGGCCAGCTTGGCCGCGTCGATGTCGAGGCCCACTACCTCGCCGCCATAGACCCTGGCCACCTGCACCATGTGCATGCCGACACCGCCGCCGGCGGCGATCACCGCCACCCGGGTGTCGGGTGCGATCCCTGCACGCCGGGCCACGTGGACGGGCGTGGCGACCGCGTCAGGGACCACCGTTGCGCTGACCGGGTCGAGGCCGCCTATGGGGATCGTGTTCCGCGCCGGGAGTGTGGTCATCTCCCCGTACCCGCCGTCGCGGTCCACGCCGACGAACCCCGCGTTCCGGGTGCAGCGATCCTCGAGACCGGCGAGGCAGGCCGGGCAGCGGCCGCAGAAAAGATAGAAGTAGGCCGCCACGCGCTCACCGATGCGCTCGGCGGGAACCCCAACGCCCACGGCAAGGACCGTCCCGACCAGCTCGTGGCCGGGAGTGCGGGGCAGGTTTCCCGGCTCGGCGCCGAGGTGCCCATCAATACAGTTCAGGACCGTCAGCCCGACCCCACAGGCCTCGACCGCCACCAACACCTCCCCTGGGCTGGGCTCGGGTGTCGATTGCTCCCGCAGGACTGGCCGGTCGCCCCACGTCTCGATCCGCAGTGCTCTCACGCGGCTATGCTATCGAGGCAGTGTGGGTTTGACGCTAGCCTCACGGTCGGCTAGTGTTTGCGCTCGTAGCGAGCGGGGAGCGCGGCGACCTCGGAGTCCAAGGAAGGGAGCTTAGCGTGCAGAACTTCATCCAGCAGAGCCTCAACGGCATCACCTACGCCGGCCTCCTGTTCCTGCTGGGCAGCGGTTTCACCCTCATCTTCGGGCTCATGCGCATTGTCAACCTCACTCATGGCGCCACTTACCTGCTCGGAGGCTATTTCGGTTACATCACCATGCAGGCGACGCATAACTTCGCTCTGGCGCTGATCGCCGGGATGGCCAGCATGGCGGTCTTCGGAGTCCTGCTCGAGCGTGGGTTGCTGCGCAGCCTCCGTGGTCGGCCCATCCCCGAGCTCCTGCTAACCATGGGCGTTGCCTTCATCATGGGTGACCTGGCGCTGGCCGCCTTTGGCGGTAACCCGGTTTCGGTGCACATGCCCGGCATCCTCGACCAATCGAGCCAGCTCGGTCGCATCACCTATCCCAACAGCCGCTTCCTGATCCTCGGCGTGGCAGTGCTCGTGGCTCTGATGCTCTACCTCCTGCTCGGCCGGACCCGCGCGGGTGCGATGATCCGAGCCGGTGTGGACAATCGTGAGATGGTGAGCGCGCTGGGCATCGACATCAATCGACTCTTTACCGCCGTCTTCATCCTGGGCACCGTATTGGCTGGCCTCGCCGGCGTACTTGGAGCCAGTCTGCTGACCCTCTACCCCGGCGCTGACTCAGAGATCCTCACCTTCGCGCTGGTGGTGGTGATCGTCGGCGGGCTGGGGTCGCTCAAGGGTGCCGTCGTCGGCAGTCTGGTGGTCGGACTTCTCGACAATTACGGCAAGGCCTATTTCCCGGACCTGGCCTACTTCTCGCTGTTCGCGCCGATGGTGCTGATCCTGCTCTGGCGTCCGCAGGGCCTGTTCGGCAAGGCGGGGAACTGATGGGCAGCCTCGTCCGCCTAGTCTCCCGCCATGGCCGAGCCGCTCAGATCGGCGGGCTGGTCGTAGTCGTCCTGATCTGCCTTGCGATTCCCCAACTCGGCTCCAGCTTCTACGTCTCCCTCGGTCTCAGCGTCCTCATCTACGGTCTGCTCGCCATGAGCCTCGACTTGCTGGCCGGCTACACCGGTCTGGTGTCACTCGGCCACGCGTCGTTCCTCGGCGTCGGCGCTTACGGCGTTGCCTTCGGGCTGAGCCACGGACTTGACGTGTACCCGGCCATCGGCTTGGCGCTAGGGGCGGTGGCCGTCACCGCCGCAGTCTTTGGGCTGGTCGCAGTGCGCGTGAAGGAGATCACCTTCGTCATCCTCACGCTCGCGCTCGGCCAGCTGGTCTGGGGCCTGGCGTTCCGCTGGGTGGCGGTGAGCGGCGGCGATAATGGCCTGCCGGTGGCGGGCAGGCCTTCGCTCGGGCCGATAGACGTTACCGATAACGGGGCGTTCTACTACTTCGTTCTCGCCATCGTCATGGCCTGCGCTGCCATTCTATGGGCAATAGTCCACTCGCCGTTCGGGCTCTCGTTGCAAGGGATTAAGGACAACGAAGCGCGCATGCGCACGCTCGGCTACAACGTGGTCCTGCACAAGTACCTCGCCTTCACCATCTCAGCCGTCTTCGGCGGCGTGGCGGGCATCCTATTCGCCTTCTTCAACCTCTACGTCAGCCCGACGATGATCGACTTCAACCACAATGGCACGGTTGTTCAGATGGCCGTCGTCGGCGGCCTGGGAACGCTATGGGGCCCGATGCTGGGCGCCATCGTGATCGTGCTCATGCAGCAGTTCGTAAGCATCTACGTAGGCCGCTGGGTCACGCTGCTGGGGATCATCTTCGTCGTCACAGTCCTCTTCGCTCGGACCGGGCTGTGGGGCGGCCTGCGGGCCATGGTTCGCAGGCTCGCGCTCCACTACGGGGCCGAGCCGCCGGTTGGACCCGCCAGCGTGGCCACCCTCGAGATCCTCGCCACCGAAGGGAGTGAGTGAGGCGGCCCAGGGTACACCGCCTCCTGCCGCGAAGGTGATCGCGTCCGTTCGCGGCACCGACGGCGCTGGCCCAGCTGCACTCCGCTTGGCCGGCGTCAGCCGGCGATTCGGGGGAGTGACGGCGGTCTCTCAGGTCACTCTCGATGTGGCCCCTGGCGCCCGGCACGGGATCATCGGGCCGAACGGCGCCGGCAAGACCACGCTGTTCAACGTTATCAGCGGCGAGCTCGGCGCCAGCGAGGGGCGGATCGACCTCTTCGGCAAGGACATCACGAAGCTGTCACCGCGCCACCGCGTCGAGATGGGCCTCGGGCGGACCTACCAGATCACCCGCACATTCGGGACGCTGACAGTGCGCGAGAACCTAACGCTGGCGGTAAACGGCCTCAAGAAGGCCAAGTTTTCCATGCTGCGCTCCTGGAAGTCCTACCAGGCGCAGGCTGACGATGTCCAGGAGTTGGCTGAGCGCTTTGATCTGAAGGACCGACTGAACAACCTGGCCTCGGACCTCTCGCACGGCGAGCTCCGGCAGCTGGAGGTCGCCTTGGCGATCGCCCTGAAGCCAAGCCTTCTGCTGCTGGACGAGCCGGGCGCAGGGCTCTCGCCGGGCGAGCGCGTCGGCATGCGAGCCCTGCTGAAAGGGCTGCCTCAGGACCTAACCCTCGTCATGATTGAGCACGACATGGAGCTTGTCCGCGACGTCGTCGAAAGCATTCACGTGCTCCACTTCGGCAAGGTTGTGGCGGCCGGCAAAACGGCGTCCATCCAATCCGACGAGCGCGTCCGCGAGATCTACCTGGGGTCCGGCGGCTGATGCTCGACGTCGAAAAGCTTGAGGCCTACCGCGGGCAGTCCTACGTGCTGCAGGGCGTGACCATGCAGGTACCCGACGCAGCCTGCACTACGGTGCTGGGTCGCAACGGCATGGGCAAGACCACGATGATCCGCACCCTCATGGGACTGAACCCGGTGGCGTCCGGAGAGATCCGCTTCGACGGCACCGTGCTGAACCGGCTGGAACCGAACCAGATAGCGCGCCTCGGCCTCGCTCTGGTCCCGCAGGGCCGCCATGTCTTTCCCTCCCTCTCGGTCGAGGAGAACATGACGCTGGGAGCTCGCAAGAACCCCGACGGCCAGGGCGAGCCCTGGACGCTGGAGCGAATCTACGATTTCTTTCCGAACCTGAAGGAGCGGCGCCGCAACGGTGCCGGCCAGCTCTCCGGCGGCGAGCAGCAGATGCTGGCCATCGGCCGCGCTCTGATGACCAATCCACAGCTGATCCTGATGGACGAGCCCTCCGAGGGCCTGGCCCCGGTGATCGTACAGAGGGTGGGCGAGGTCATCCGGCTGCTGAGGGATCAGAAGTTGTCGATCTTCCTAGTGGAGCAGAACTACCGGCTTGGGGTCGATTCCGGCGACTACATTCATATCCTGTCCAAGGGCGTCGTTGTCTGGAGTGGCAGCGCCGCCGACCTCGAGCAGGCGGAAGACGTCAGACGAATGCACCTGGGGGTTTAAGGATGGAAAGGCGGCAGCTCGGCAAGAGCGGTCCTTGGGTGGCTGAGATCGGCCTCGGCTGCATGGGGATGTCGGGTGTATACGGCGCGCCCGATGAGGCGGAGGCGGAGGCCACCATCCGAAGGGCGGTGGAGCTGGGGGTCGACTTCATCGACACCTCTGACATGTACGGCGCGGGCCATAACGAGGAGCTCGTCGGGCGGGCGCTGAAGGGCATCCGTGACAAGGTCGTCCTCGCGACCAAGTTCGGCCAGGTAGTAGGTCCTGACGGCCGCCCTATTGGTGTGAACGGTCGGCCCGACTACGTGGCCGAGGCGTGCGAGGCTAGCCTGCGCCGCCTCCAAGTCGACGTGATCGACCTGTACTACCAGCACCGAGTGGACCGGACGGTCCCTATCGAGGAGACCGTCGGCGCCATGGCGCGGCTGATCGAGCAGGGCAAGGTTCGCCACCTCGGGCTCTCGGAGGCCGGACCCGAAAACGTCCGCAAGGCGGCTGGTGTCCACCCAATCGCGGCCCTTCAGACTGAGTACTCGCTCTGGTACCGGGAGCCGGAGGCCGATCTGCTGCCGACCTGCCGCAAGTTCGGCCTAAGCTATGTGCCGTACTCGCCTCTCGGGCGAGGGCTGCTGACCGGCCAGGTCACGAGCTTCGACAAGCTCGAGCCCAACGACAACCGGCGCAACCATCCCCGTTTCCAGGGCGAGAACCTGGAGCGCAACCTGGCGCTGGTCAGGCGCCTGCAGGCTATGGCGCAGGAGAAGGGCTGCACTCCCGCCCAGCTGGCGTTGGCGTGGATATTGGCCCAAGGCGACGACCTGGTCCCGATCCCGGGCACCAAGCGCCGGAGCTACTTGGAGCAGAACCTGGCCGCAGCCGACGTCGAGCTCTCGCCCGCCGACCTGGCGAAACTGGACCGCGACCTGCCAGTAGGCTCGGGCGCCGGCACGCGCTACGCAGAGGCCCAGATGGCCTCGGTCAACGTCTGACCTCATCTTTCTTGCGAGCGAGTTAGCAGGAGACACGCTGATGAACGATGGCCAAGCCCCTGCCCCAGTTGACCGCAGTCAGATGACTGCAGCGCTCAACGCCGGGCTCGCCCTGGTGCCCGCGCGAACAGCAGTGGTCACCATCGACTGCCACCGTGGTCACCTGGACCCCGAGGTGGCGACGATGCCGGTGGCGCCAGAGGTGGCGCGAGCAGTGGTGGCGTCGGTGGCCCGCCTGCTCGAGACGGCGCGGGCGGCGGGGATGCCGGTGCTGCACGTGATCCTCCAGAACCGGGTGCTCCCGGATGGCACTTCGGAGCCGATGCGAAACCCGTTCTGGGCAGCGGTCGAAGGAGCCAGACAGCAGCTCACCCCCGAACTTGAGAGCACCATCAGCCGGCACAACATCGTCGGCTCCCTCCAGACTCAGCTGATGCCTGAACTCGGGCCGGCTGCGGGCGACATCGTCATCAACACCAAGCGCCGCCTCTCCATCTACCGCGACACAGACCTCGAACTCACGCTGCATGAGCTCGGAGTCGACACTGTGGTGCTCGTCGGCGTCAACACCAACACCTGCGTCATGTGTGCCGCCTTCGAGTCCCTGAATCGCGACCTCCGCACCATCGTCGTCGCTGAGGGTGTCCACTCGATGTACGGCGACGACCTCCACCATTTCGGTCTGCAGAACATCGCCCGCTGCCTGGGCTGGGTGCTCTCGTTGCAGGAGTTCGAGCAGAAGGTCGAGGCCGCCAGGACAGCCTTCGTCGCCGGGTGAGCCGGCCAAAATTCGGCGACTGGTTCGCCTACTTCCCGCAGGACTACAGGTGGTCCGCCGCCATGAGCCTGGTGCTCGGCGCCGCCCCTTACGGCGGCTCGGATCTCGGAGAGGCCGACCAGGCCGGCCGGAGTCTGCGCGACCGGGTCGGTGACGACGAGGCCTGGTTCGAGACCTGGCGTGAGCTGGGGAATCGGCTCGTCGAGCGCGCCGTCACGGCTGAGCGCTGCGGCCGGCGGCTGACCGCCTCCGCCGCCTACGTCCGCGCGTGCGCCTACCTCCAGATTGGCGAGCGGTTCCGGACCCCCAAGGACGAGGTCGCCCTCGCGTGCTACCGCGATTCGGTGGCCGCCTTCCACCGCTTTGCGGAGCTCTCCGACGGTCCCCAAGTGGAGGCCGTCGAGGTGCCGTTCGGGTCGGGATCGTTGCCCGCCTACCTGGTCCACGCCGAGGGCGGTGGCAACCGGCCGCCCTGCGTCGTTTACTTCGACGGCCTCGACATCACGAAGGAGATGTGCTTCCTGCGAGGCGCCGCCGAGCTCGCCCGGCGTGGTGTGAGCAGCCTCTTGGTGGACGGACCCGGCAACGGCGAGAGCATTCGCTTCCGCGGCCTCCCGCTCAGGTTGGATTACGAGGTGGCGGGCGGGGCCGCCCTGGATTTCCTCGAGGCCCGGCCGGACGTCGACGCGTCACGGGTGGGCGTGCTGGCGATCAGCCTGGGCGGCTACTACGCCGCCCGGTGTGCGTCACTGGAGCCGCGTTTCAAGGCCTGCGTCGCCTGGGGAGCGATCTGGGATTATCAGGCGACCTGGGCCGAGAGGGTCGCCGCCAACTTCAGCGGCTCCCTGTCGGTGCCCGGCCACCACATCTCCTGGGTGCTCGGCGTCGACACCGTGGAGGAAGCCCTAGAGAAGCTTCGTGATTTTCGCCTGGAGGGCGTCGTGGAGCGCATGCGCTGTCCGTTTCTCCTGCTCCATGGCGAGCACGACGAGCAGGTGCCGCTCGCTGTGGCGCACCGGCTGCTCGCCGCCTGCGGTTCGACCGACAAGACCCTGCGGGTCTTCACTTCCGCTGAGGGCGGCGCCCAGCACTGCCAGAGCGACCAGCTGACGATGGCTACTACCGAATTTTCCGACTGGCTCGCGGAGAGGCTTTGACCGGGGCTGCGGCGGACCTTGGGATCGAGGGCGGCACCCTCGTCACAAGCGCTGGCAGCCGGCCGGCCAATGTTTACCTCAGCGGCGGCCGGGTGGTGGAGGTGACCTCCGAGCTCCGGCCGGCCGGAGAGCGCTTCGACGCGGCTGGGCTGCTGGTGATGCCCGGGATGGTCGACGCACACGTCCACTTCATGGACCCCGCCGACCTCGAGCGCGAGGACTTTCCGTCCGGTACCGCGGCCGCCCTCCGCTCCGGTGTGACTACCGTCATCGAACATACTCACGCGGCCCCCGTCAGAACCGCCGCCGACCTCGCCGCCAAGGTGTCGTACCTGACCGGACGGGCGCGGTCCGACTTCGCATTGGGGGCGCATGCCTGGCCCGGGGAGGCCCTCGCTGCCGCCGACGCTTGGCGGGCGGGCGCCGCGTTCTTGAAGGCCTTCACTTGTACCACCCACGGCGTTCCGGGCCACGACGCGGCCGCGCTGCGCGAGCTGATGGTCACCGCCCGAGCGGGCGGCGCGACCTGCCTCCTGCACTGCGAGGACGAGTCGCTGACCGCCTCGGCCGAGGCGCGTCTGCAGGCGGCGGGTCGCCATGACGGCGGAGTGATTCCAGAGTGGCGCAGTGTGGAGGCTGAGTTGGTCGCCGTCTCGACGGCCGCCGTCCTGGCCGGTTCCAGCGGAGCCCGAGTGGTCTTGGCTCACGCCAGCAGCCCCATGGTCCTGGCTGCGGCCCGGAACCTGGTGATCGAGTCCTGCCCTCAGTACCTGACGTTGCTCGAAGGGGAGGCACTCTCCGAGGGGTCGCTGCGCAAGTTCACGCCCCCCGCCCGGGCCCGCGCTGAGGCCGACCTGGTCGCAATGTGGGCGGCGCTGGCCGGCGGAGACATCGATTACGTATCGAGCGACCACGCCCCCTCGACCCGCGCCCAGAAGGCGGCCGGTTCGATCTGGGATGTCCATTTCGGCCTGCCTGGGATCGATACCACCTTCTCCGTGCTCCTCGACGGCGCCGCGCGTGGCCAGCTCCGTTATGAGCGCGTGGTCGAGATCTACTCGGAGGCGCCTGCCCGCATCTACGGGTTGCGCGGCAAGGGCAGCCTGGCGCCGGGTGCGGACGCGGACTTGGTCCTCGTGGACCCGGGGTTTGAGTGGACGGTGAAGGACGAGGACGTTATCTCGAAGGCGGGCTGGTCGCCGTTCACAGGACGGACGCTTCGCGGGCGTGCGGTCCGAACGTATCTCCGGGGTACCCTCGCCGCCGAGTGCGGGGAGGTGCTGGCCAGGCCCGGCCAGGGCCGCTTCCTGCCCGGACCCGCAGTCCGGTGACGGTGAGCGGCCGCCTCGCCGGCCGCCGGGCGGTGGTGGCGGGGGCCGCTGGCGGGGTCGGACGCGCGCTTGCGCTGGGAGTTTCGGCCGCGGGCGCCGAGGTGGTCTGCGCCGATCTCAACGGGCCTGGCGCCGACAGCACTGCCTGTCTCGTGCGCGACTCGGGGGCTGCACCTCCTCCCAGCTGAGCGAGGTGACACGCCCCGGGCTGGCCCACAACGCGTCCGCCAAGTGCGCCCTCCGCCAGCTCGCGAAGAGCATGGCCGTCGACCTCGCCGCGCATCGCATCCGGGTGGAACGCCTTCGGGGCCGGCCCGACCCTGACGCCCGGCAACCGCGAGTTCTTCGCGCGGCCGGAGGTGCGCGAGGCCAACCTGCGGCTGCTCCCGCTCGGACGGCTCGGCGAGCCGGACGAGATGGTCGGCGCGGCGGTCTTCCTGGGATCGGATGAGGCCTCATATGTGACCGGAGCCACCATCATGGTCGACGGGGGCTACACGCTGCTCTGAGCCGCGACTCCGAGGACAAGGCGCCCGTTGACTTGTCCGTGCTCGAGTCTCTCCACCGCCTTGTTCAACTCGGCCAGCGGGAGCACCTCGTCGATCACTGGGGTGACCAGCCCGTCGGCCACCAGGCGGATCACGTGCTCCATGTCGGCGCGGGTCGCGTAGCGGGAGCCGAGCACCGATTGCTCCCACAGCACCAGCTGGTCACTGGAAATGGCCATCAGCTCGCCCACGTGGTAGCCGACGCCGACGATCCGACCGCCTGGGCGCAGAAGCTGCCGAGCCTTCTCCAGCAGTGCCGGCACGCCGGTGGTTTCGATCACAAGGTCGGCCATATCCCCGCCACTTAGGTCGGTCACATGCTCCTGAACGTCTCCAGTCCCCACCACCTCTCGAAGGCCGGCCCGGCGCGCCGCCTCCAGCTTGGCCTCAACGTCGACCCCGACCACATGCGCGCCGGCCACCTGGGCGATCAGGGCGGCGTGGACGCCGACGCCGCCGAGTCCGAGCACCACCGCGAGCTCACCCGGCTGAATGCGGCCCCGCGGCACAACAGCCCGGTAGGCGGTCCCCATCGCGCAGGTCAAGGCGGGAGCCTGGTCGGGTGGGATGTGCTCGGGCACCGGCAGCACATTCTCGACCGGCGCCGACACATACTCCTGGAAGCCGCCCGGCTGAGTGAACCCCATCCAGGCGACGAGGTTGGTGCAGAGGTGCTCCTCGCCCCGCCGGCACGATGCGCAGCGGTGGCAGGCCCAGAGGTGGTGGATTATCACGCGCTGGCCGGCCGAGAGCGGGCTGGGGCCGTTCACCTCGACCACCCTGCCGGAGACCTCATGGCCGGCGACGTGGGGAAGGGCCAATCCCGGCGAGTAGGGCATTCGTCCGCGGATTGTCTTCACGTCGCTGAAGCAGAGACCGCACGCCAGCACCTCAATCAGGGCATGGCCCGGTGGCGGCTGTGGGCGGGGAAGCTCCAACATCTGCAAGGGACTGCCGTAGGCCGTCACTGCCATTGCTCGCATCGCCCTAAGGTTAGATGGCCGCCGTGGGCGACGCCAGCGCCTGAATTCAAGGAGTCCTTCATGACGATCGGCTGGGGAATCATCGGAATCGGCAGGATTGCGGACAGCGCAATGGCGCCCGCGATCACGGGCGACGCAAACAGCCGCTTGGAGGCTGTCGTGAGCCGCGACGAGGGACGGGCCGAAGCCTTCGCCGTCAAGCATGGGGCGGCCGCGGCCGGCACCAGCTACGAGGAGATGCTGGCCAACCCGCAAGTAGACGCTGTACTCATCTGCACGCCCAACACCCTCCATCCCGACCAGGTGGTGGCGGCTGCACGGGCGGGCAAGCACGTCCTCTGCGATAAGCCCCTGGGGGGAATCGCGGCCGACGCCGCGCGCGCCCTCCAGGCGTGCAAGCAGGCTGGGGTGAAGCTCGGAATTAATTTCCAAACGCGCCACCACGGATGTTTCCAGGAGGCGCGCCAGGCGATTGCGGAGGGCAGGATCGGCGATGTGATCTCGGCCCAGGTCGACGCAAGCCCGGGCTCGGCCCCGCTCGGCGGCTGGCGCACCGACGTGGCCCTGGCCGGGCTGGGCGCCACCAACAACATCGCGGTGCACATCTACGATTTGATCCGCTTCCTGCTCGACGACGACCCGACCGAGGTCGTGGCCATGTTCGAGAGCGGCCGGGCTGAGCAGCTCGAGCGGTTGCCCATGGTGCTCATGCGCTTCTCTCGCGGCGCGCTCGTCTATGCCAATGGCAACCAGCTGACGCCTAAACCGCTGAACGACCTGGTGATCCACGGCACCCGGGGCCGCATCGACGCCCGGGGGCTGACGCGACCCGGTCAGGAGGGGCGAATGCGCATCGTCTCGGGGGAGGATGAGACGGAGCGCGAGTACAGCTCCCATGATGCGTACGCGAGGACGTTGGCAGCCTTCAGCCACGCTGTGTCCGAGGGCCGGGAACCAAACCCGTCCGGTCTTGACGGTCTTCGCAGCGTCCAGCTGACAGACGCGATCCGACGATCGGCACGCGAGGGCCTTGTCGTGCCGGTGGGTGAGTAGCCTCAGCCGCGGAGCAGCAGCCGCTCGTCCCAGCCGGTGCGGGTGAGCGCCCGGCCGCCGTCGTCCGTTACGAGAATCGTGTGCTCGAGCCGGACCCCGGCCCCTCCGCACACGCCAGGGACCCAGATCAGGGGTTCGACGGCGAAGGTCAGGCCGGCATGGAGCGCCACCGTCTCTGGCCCCGGCAACTCCTCGCCAATGTAGGGCGGCTCGTTTGCGCCCATGCCTACTCCGTGGCCGATGAATAAGCTGATGAAGTTGCCGCCGAGTCCGTGGCGGGCGGCCACCTCGTGGACGGCCTGAGCCACGTCGTCGTTGGTGTTGCCTGCCTTCAGTGCCGCAGTTGCGGCCGCCAGCGCCTCGTGGACGGCCGTGTAGACCTCCTGCTGGCGTCGAGAGGGCAGCCCGCAGACGACCGTACGGCCCATATCTCCGAAGTAGCCGGACCACATCGCCCCGATGTCGATGAATACGAGGTCCCCCTCGCCGATGATCTTGTCGGACGGAATCCGGTTGGGGCGGCGCCAGGTGCTCGCCGGAGGCCACGAAAGGGGTGCTGACATGCGGCATCTCGCCGCCGAGCCGGAACAGCGCGTGCATGGCCTCGGCCACCACATCGGTCTCGCGAACACCCGGTCTCACCGCATCGATGGCTGCCTGGGTCACCGCCTCGGCGATTGCGGCAGCCTGCTCCATGAGCGCGATCTCGTCGGGCAGCTTGATGAGGCGGCCTGGTGCATTGCCGCGTCCCGGTCGCCCAGTCGGACGTCTGGAAGCAGCTCGTCCAAGACCTGGACCAGCGTGAAGCCACACTCATCAAGGCCGAGCCGGCACCCCGAGCAGCCCATGCTTTTCGACCAGCGGCTTGATCGTCGCTCCGACCGCACCGCGCACTAAGCCCCCAGCCCCCATGATCGGGACGGCGTGGATCTCCTGCAGCCACGGCAATCGCCACTCGCGCTCGCTGGACCTCACCGCCGGAGGCAAGCAGGATCGGCTCATGTCCAGGCAGCAGCAGGCACCCATTGAGCACGGCGCTTTTGCCCGCGATGATCTGGGCCCGCAGCCCCGTCAGGTAGCGGACGTTCTCGTCCTTCCAGAGCAGCATCGCGTCGAGCGCGGCCGCGGCCATCGCCTGGCGGGCCTGCTCGACGCGCTTCTCGCGCAGCCGGTAGGGATCGGGACAGTGCTCGTAGTCCGCCCGGAACTGGCCATGCGCGAACTGAGAGAGGTCGCCGCGTGGGGGCCTCTCGGACCTATCGGATGTCTGGTTCCAGAAGGTCGGGCGCGAAGGACACTAAACGGCCGCTACCGCTGCCGCGGGGACCGCTTGGCGGCGGAGGTTCGCGGAAAGGCGCGCCGCCAGGGAGTCGGCCTGGGCCACCAACTCCGCGAGCCTCTGTCCTTCAAGCGCTGGCGCGGGCCAGCCACGCTGAGGGCGGCCAGAAAGATGCCGGACTGGTCATGAACTGGAGCAGCCACGCAGTCCGCCGTCTCCAAGCGGCGGAGGATACCCAAGATGGCAGCCCTGCCCGAAGACCACGTGGGCCGAGCCCTGTAGGCGCCGTTCGTGGACGGCGGCCGACCCCAAGTCGAACAGTCTGATGCCGAACCAGAGGCGCCGCGTGGCGCTGTCGCGAGAAACGAAACGGTTCCCGACCAGGTTCGCCAGGGGCTGCAGTATCAGGTCCTTAGCCACCGCCATAATTCGGATAAATCCTATCAGCGGTCGTTCAGCCTTCTCGGGAGACCTGGCGCCGGAATGTCGACTTGGACATGCAGCCAAATGAAGTGCGGTCACGGTGGACGGGCGCGGTGCGCGTCGACCCGCTCGACGGCCGGACAATGGATGCCGTGGGCCACTTGCCCTCGATTGGGACAGAAAAACTGAGAGCGGCCAGCAGTCAGCGAGGAGAAGGCGATTTGGTAGCGACAGGTTTCAACCACGTCAGCATTAGCGCTCTCGACCTGGAGGGCTCGGTCAGGTTCTACACCGAGGTCCTGGGCCTTGAGAGGCTGCCGACTCCAAACTTCGGCTTCCCGGTTCAGTGGCTATCCCTCGGAGGGCTGCAACTGCACCTTTTCGAGCGTCTGGGACCGGCCCCCGCCTACCACCACCTCGCTCTTACCGTCGACGACTTCGAGGCCGCCTACACCAAGTCCAAGGAGCTGGGCATTTTCGATCGCGAAGCGTTCGGCCACCACATCTATGAGTTACCCAGCAAGAACGTCCAGATGTACCTGCGCGACCCAGGCGGCAACCTCGTCGAGATAGACCACCCGAACATCGACACCATCAACCGCTCGGTCGTTGATGAGATTCGACGACTCCCGCAGCCGCAAGGCCGGGAAAACCTGCGGTCGACGCTCTTTCTGGCCCGGTAGGTGCGAGCCTGTGGCCGCGGCCGGCCGCCTCGATCCTGCAGGCCCCAAACAGCGTTCGGCGCCTTCCAGGCCGCGCCTGCCTGGGGCAGGACACGCTAGGCGATCGCCCCCAGGCCGGCGTCGGCACAGGCCAGATCCTGCTCGCTGGAGGCGCCGCTGACGCCGACGGCCCCAAGCACCGTCGCCGCCCGCGGATGAGGACGGAGCCGAGTGCCGACATCAAGGTCAGCCGGACCAATCGGTCGACCCGCTCAACGACGGCAGCCGGTCCTAGGCACCCGGTTCAATGAGCCGCCGTCGGGGTGCCGGAGGGCGGCCCCGACCGCCTTCGCCGCGGCGATCGGCGGACTCGGCGGAAACGCGCAGTCCATCCTCGCCAGCGCCTGCAGGTGGCCACCCTCGACGATAGCGACCGTCCAATGAGGCCGAGTTTCGCGGCTTCCTGGTGGGCGACCTGGATCAGCCGCGTGCACTCCTCGAGCGTGCCAGCGGCATCGCGTCACGATCGCGGTCCCAGCTGCGGTAGCGTCTTCTCTAGCCAGCTCGCAACCAATCCCCCCACCTCCGCCTCACGGCCGTTGTACCAGTGGTTGAGACCGTCGATATCCAGGACGTCGCAGGGCCCCCCGGCGACAGCCTGAAAGGCACGCGCGGGGTACATCTTCTCAGGCTCGCCGCTTCCTTTGAGGTAGAGCGTGGGGCACTTCACGGCGGGGGCCAGGTCGATGGCGTCGGGGGTCCGCTGCACGCGGTCGAGGAGGCTGGCGGCGCTGATCGTCCACCACCACCCCGGAAGTTGAAGCAGGGCGTCGGGACGCCCCTCGGCCACCAGCCGCTCAGCTTCGGCCACCAGTTCATCGGTGCGGTGGCCGGTCAACAGACCGGCCTCAGCCAGGTCCCAGGTGGACCGAGGGCCACCACCGGGCGCCGAGAGCAGCACCATGGCGGGGGTAGCCGGATGATCAGCCACGTGCCGGATCGCCAGCAAGCCGCCGTTGCTGTGTCCGATGACTATGGGGTCACCGTGCCCCTGGGCGGCCAGGAACACGGCGGCCAGACGGTTGTCCTCGATCGCCTCCGCCGCGAGCTGGAAGGCGCCGCCCACCGGCTCCCTGCCAAGGCATGTGCCCAGGATGTCGTGACCGCGCCGGTTGAAGGTCAGACAGGCCAGCCCCAGCTTGGCCAGGCGCGGCGGTAGGAAGCGCGGCGGACCCATGTAGAAGTTGCCGCAGTTGCCATGGAAGATCAATGCCGAACCGGCCGGCGCCCTGTCGGCCGGTCGGTAGTACACCCCGTCCAGCGGGAGCCCCGGGGTATCGATTGAGACCAGCTCAAGCTGCATGTCGGTCAGGAGGGATTACCGGGAGCACCACGTGCGAGGCCCGGCTCCCGCCCGCATAGAGGGTCACCTCACCGCCGAAGAGGTCGGGCGGCCGGTCGTCGGGGTCGTTGTGGAGGAAGGGACCGGTCCCCCTCGACGCGTAATGGAAACTCTTGGCGAATTCGCTCAGCTCACCGCCGTACTCGTAATCCTTGCCGCGAAGTGTGACGCTGATCCGGTACCCCGGGGGGACGACTATGCAGGTCGGCCAGACCTCCACATCCAGCTCGTAGACCTCGCCGGGCTCGAGGGGCTCCAAGCGGTCGTGGGAGTGAAATGGCTGGTGAGGGAGGCTCCTGTGTGGATCGAGACGCCGGTGGGAGGCTCGGAGCCAGCCCAACGCGATCGGGGTGTTCGGGTCGAGGGCCCCCATGAAGACGACCTCGTCGTCCCTGGGGTCGAAGACGCGCACCGCGAGGAAGATGTCGGCGTCCTTCGTGGATGCGGCAATGAACAATTTGGCCGTGATGGGGCCGGTGATCTCGGTCTGCTGCGTTAACGGAGGGGTCGAGAACGTCAATCCCTCGCCGAGCGCGTTGTACGTCACCGATGACTCCCTGGCGGGGACCTCGGTGCTGAGGCGCTCACCCTCAGGGTCGAGGAAGTACGAGGTCCAGCGAGTGCCAGCCAGCGGCCACTCACTCTCGGAGCGCTGGACGAAGCGCTCGCCGGGGTGACGGACGTTGAGCATCACGCGAGCCTGCTGCTGCCAGCCATTGTCCTCGCCCTTCAGGAAGTGATCGAAGAATCGCTTCTGGAGCCCGCGGCCATAGTCGGTGTAGAAGTGCGACCAGTGCGAGTCGCCATGGACCTCGAGCCACTTCTGATCCGAGGCCGCCTTCGCGAAGGCGTCGAAGTTCCCACGCGGATGGAGCCCCTGGCCGCCCCAGTTGGCGGCGGACAGGAACGGCGTCTTGACCTTCGACCAGTCGGCCGACCGATCCCGATGCCATTGGTCGTCGAGGGGGTGCCGCTTGATGTCTGCGCCGAAATCCGCGCGGTTGCGTGCCAGTTCGTCGTCCGAGAGAGTGACCGGACCAGCGACCGACTCTCCCGTGATAGGCGACTTGCGGGCGCGTTCGCCCAGGCCGTGCTGGACAATCTCGACCTGGCGCGGGTACCAGTTGCCGCAGAACTCGGAGAGGATGCCTCCGTGGTAGGTGACGTCGCGGTACATGTCAGCGGCCCCTTCCCACGCAACCATGGCCGTCAGATGCGGCGGCTGCAGGCCGGCCACGTGCCACTGGTTGATGGCGTAGTAAGAGATGCCGTCGAGGCCGACCTTGCCGTTGCTCCACGGCTCCTGCCCGGCCCATTCGATGCACTCGTAGAAGTCACGTGCCTCGCGGGTCGCCCAGACGTCGATGTAGCCGGGTGACCAGCCGGTGCCTCGGGAGTCGACGCGGACCACCGCGTAGCCATCGGGTACCCACTTCTCGGGGTCGACGACCTCCCAGTTCTGGTACTTGTTGGACGAGCCCGCCGCGACATCCGGGTGGTCGCCCACCATCTTCTCCCATTGCGGCGCATACGCCTCCTGGAAGGACAGGCCCTTGGCATAGGGCCCGTAGCTCATCACGGCCGGATAGCGGCCGTCGTCGTCGGGACGGTAGACGTCGGCTCGCAGCACTACGCCGTCGTCCATCGGTATCGGGACGTGCCAGTCGATCCGTATCCCATCTCGGACCTCGCTTCGGTGGTACTGGTCGGCGGTCTGGTTCATGGGTCCCCCAATTTGCATGAGTTGACGCTTTTGGCCGGCGGTCCATGGTTCCGTGCACCCGAACCTGTCACCTCGACAATAGCTGCTGTCAGCACGGCCTCGCTAGCAGGTTGGGTCGTGCGCGCCACGGGTCATGAGATCGATACGCGCATCGCTGCATGCCCAGCGCTTGCAACAGCTACGCCGCCGGTGGAGGTCCCGTTGGAGGGCGTGCCAGACGACGAGAGCGGGCCCTATGGGGACGACGCCTATACCTGCGAGATGGCGACGAACTACCCGGTCCCGGCATTCGATCTCTATACGGCACTGCTCTCGAGCAGTGAGCGGACTGCGGCCACCGCTCGCGAGGGCTGGTGAGGGTCGTAGAAATAGGCGAGCTCGGTGGCCATTGCGGGTCGCGGCTCAGCCAGCCCCAGCAGGCCAGCACTTACTTCGGGCTCAGCTGCGGCCGCCGGCATCAGGGCCAGACCGAAGCCAGCGGCGATGAACGCCTTGGCCTGGGTCAGGTTCTCGACCTCATGGCCGATCCGCGGCTCGAAGCCCACTTTGGCGCAGGCGCTGTGAAGCCACTCGCGGCCCGGGTTGGCGGGCGGGAAGCTGATCCAGGTCTCGTTCTTGAGCGCCGCCAGCGAGACCGTTCGGCTACCTGTCCCAGCCGGAAGCGTCACCTGCAGTGGAACGCGACCCAGCTTTACGACCGGGAAGTGGCTGGCGTCGGCGGGGAGGAATAGGACGATCACGTCCAGCCGTCCAACTCCTAGGCGGTCGACCAGCTGGGGAGCCAACGCCTCCTCAAGGTGGAGGCTGATGCCTGGATGTTCGGCGACGAGCCGGGCCAGGAGCCGGCCGAGGACCAGGGGCGCTGCGGTGGGCAGCAGTCCGAGCCGGACCGTGCCGCGGGCGGCACCCGCGAAGGCCACCAGCTCCTCGCGAGCGCGGTCCGCCTCACTAAGGATGCGGTAGGCGTGCTCGAGGAGGGCGAGGCCGGCCTCGGTGGGTCGTACGCCGTCGGGCCGGCGGATCACGAGAGGCACCTGCAATTCTCTCTCCAGGCGCTGGACACTCTGCGAGACTGCGCTCTGGACCACGTGCAGGCGCTCGGACGCGCGCGTCATTCCTCGCGTCTCGACGACGGCGACAAGGACTCGGAGATCCCTAATTTCCATCGCGCATCATGATAGGCGGATCAGGAAAGATCGCTGGACGTGATGCAGGCGTCGCCGTACCATTTGTCGTATGGCAACCCAAGTGCACGTTCCCAACGTTCCACAGCTGAGCTCCGATGAGGTTTCCGACCCTACTTTGCGCGCGGTCATCGAGCGGGCGGCGGAGACCAAGAGCCCGCCCCAGTCGTGGTACCGCACGATGGGGCAGAACCCAGCGGTTGCGGTCGAGTTCGCCCGTTACTGGGACATGCTCCATCGCGGCGGGACGGTCCCCCACCGCATCAAGGAGCTCTGCCGGCTGCAGATCGCGCAGATGATCGGGTGCGAATTTTGCTCACGGCAGACTTCACCGGCGGCGGGCATCCAGGAGGAGGAGCGACTCTCATGCGCGCTGCCGGACTGGGAGCACCCGGATCCGGCGACCCGGGTGGCGCTCCATTACGCTCGGACGCTGACACTCGACGACGGGCGGGACGTTGAGGTGTACGAGGAGTTGAAGCAGCACTTCACCAACGGTGAGATCATCGAGCTGGCAGCGTTCTTCACCCTCACAGCGGGGGGCAATCGGATGGCGAAGAGCTGGGCGATCGAGCCGCACACTGACTCGGATGCTATCCCCGCCGGTGTGGTCTCCATCCACGGCAGCCACTAGGCGGCCGCGCCGGTGAATGCGGACGCCCAGATTCGGGCCGCCGTCAGCGGTGTGCCGGTGCCCGTTTTCGAGACAACCGCCTTCACGAATCCCAAGCTTCTTGCCGAGGCGGTCGTGGCGATCGTCACCACCGCCGGCCTTCACCCCAGGGAGGAAGCGGGCTTCGTCGATCAGGGAGATCAGAGCTTTAGGCTTCTGCCCGCCGACGGCTCCAATCTAACCAGCACTCACTTCAGTCCCAACTGGGACCGGACGGGCCTCACTGCCGACATCAACGTCGTCTTTCCGATCGACCGCCTTCATGAGATGGCGGCCGAGGGCGTGATCGGGGCGGTTTCCCCAGTACACATCTCGTTCATGGGAGCCCTCGATGAGACCATGTCCGCCATCCGCCTTGATAGCGGCCCGGCCGCAGCCGCCGCGCTCAAGAAGGCGGCGGTGGACGTCGTCCTGCTCACGCCGGTTTGACCCGTTTGCTCGCGTACCGTGGGTACGCTGTCACACGTTCTCGAGGCGGCTGGCCTTTCAACTATCGGACTCTCCCTGGTCCGCGGCCAGACCGAGCGCGTGCATCCTCCGCGCGCGCTTTATTGCGAATTCCCCCTCGGGCGGCCGCTGGGGCGTCCGGGTGACGCCCGCTTCCAGCGTCGCGTGCTGGAGGCGGCCTTAACTCTCCTCGAGCGGCCCTCGGGGCCGGTCCTCGAGGACTTTTCTGAGGTCATCGAGGACGAGGTGGATGCTCCCCTCAGCTGCACGATCCCGCCCCGGGTCGAGGAGGGCCTTCACCCAGCGATCGACGAGGTGCACGCGCTTCGCCAGGCCTACGAACGGCAGCGACGGGCAAGCGGGCGGACCATGGTCGGGCGCCAGATCAACCCCGACCAGGTGGCGGACGCGGTAGCCGGCTTCGTGCGCTTAGCCGATGGCGAGGGCCTCGCAGCGGCGGCAATCCCGGGTGATGCAGTAAAGGTCGCGAACGACATCCGCGCGTACTACGAAGAGGCGGCCATGGCCTTGGTCGACCACGTGCCAGCGGCCCGCTCGGCTGAATCCTGGTACTTCAGGGCCACGGCGACCGGCGACGTCATGCGCCGGGCCCACCAGGCGCTCCGTAAAGCATCGGGACCCACGAAGCTTGTCAACTACCTGGTCCCGCGTTCGCAGCAGCTGCCGTGAGCGAGCGAGTGAGGGCCAGCGCGCCGAGCTACGGATGAGCGCCTCCGGTCCGGAGCTGGACACTTTCGGTGGCACCTTTCCTTTCGCGCCTCACTATGTGAGCGTGGGTGGCGTCCGCCTGCACCACGTGGAGGCGGGCAGCGGCGAGCCGGTCGTCATGGTGCACGGCAACCCGACCTGGTCGTACATCTATCGCAACTTCATCGGGCCGATCGCCGGTGCCGGTTACCGGGCCATCGCTCCCGACCTGATCGGGTTCGGCCGTTCGGATAAACCGGTTAGCACGTACACCTACCGTGGTCACATCGACAGCCTGACGGGACACCTCCTGGCCCTCGACCTGCGCGAGATCACCCTGGTCGTGCAGGACTGGGGCGGTCCGATCGGGCTCGGCTTCGCCGCTCGCCACCCTGACCGGGTGAAGCGCCTGGTCATCCTCAACGCGCGCCCGCGCCCATTCGAGGCGGCGACACAGCTGCCTCCGATCTTCGCCTGGTGGCGAGAACCGATCACCGGCGAGGTGCTGGTCCAGGGTCTCAACGCTTTCGTCGACGGCATGATCCCAAACGGCATTTTCAAGAAAGAACGTGTTACCGCCCAATTGATGACCGCCTACCGTTCCCCCTTCCCGGATTTCAACTCCCGGGCTGCGATCCTGGCCTTTGCCCGAGGCCATCCGATAGGCGCTAGCCACCCCGACTACAAGCTGGAGAGCCGAACGTCCAACTGGGTCGCAAAGTTCCGGGGCCCGGCCCTACTGATCTGTCCTCTACGCGACCGTGCGTACGGCGCCCGGGCCCTGGGGGTATGGCGTGAGATGCTGCCCCAGGCCACCGTGCATACCATCGAGGACGCCGGTCACTACTGTCAGGAAGATGCTCACGAATGGATAGTGCCGTGGATCATCGAGTTCCTGCTCCAGCATCCTTGAGGGTAACCGCGGCCTCTTCATCGTCCCGGATCGGGTGCAGTCGAAGCTCGCGCACCGTGGCGGGGCTCCATCTTGCTGGTGATCTCCGGCTGCGGTCGGGGCTACCATGAGGGCGGCTTCGCTCGCCGCGCGAGTGGCAACTTGCACCGGCTCTGAGGTGGCGCTACAGTGTCGTCTCGTACGGGCGAGCCTGATTCAGCCACGGGGGATTGACATGATCGAAGCGGGGCGGCGGCTGTCGGCGGCGGTCCTGGTCATCTTCGCTATAGCGGCGTGCGGCGGCAACCAGGGAGGCGGCAAGACCGACACCTCTCCCATCAAGATCGGCTTCATCGTTTCGCTTACGGGCACCTTCGCCGCCAACGGCAAGAACGAGCAGAACGGTTGGAACCTCGCTCAAAAACAGCTGGGTGACACTGTCAACGGCCGCAAGATTCAGACCGTCTTCGCCGATGACCAGACCGACCCCAACGTCGCCCTTTCCGACGCGCGCGACCTCGTTGAACGGGATGGCGTGGTGATGCTGCAGGGACCGATCCCGGCGAATGCCATCGGTGCCGTCGCCAGCTACGCCGGCCCCCACCGCATCCCGGTCGATGACATCACTCTCTGCTCCGACGTCCAGATCAAGTCCTACAAGCAGTTCGGCAACGCGTACGCGTCTTCCTGGAGCTGCGACCAGCCTTCGCTGATGATGGGCCAATGGCTCTACGACCAGGGCTACCGGCACATCACCACAGTCGGCCTCGACTATGCCTTCGGCTGGCTCGGAGTCGGGTCCCTGATGGCATCGTTCAAGAAGGCGGGCGGCAGCATCGACAAATCGATCTGGGCGCCGATCTCGACGGCCGACTTCAGTCCCTACGTGCCGCAGATACCGCAGAACACTGACGCAGTGTTCGCATTAATGGCCGGGGCCGCCTCGGTCAAGTTCACCTCCGCGTATCGCCAACTTGGCCTCAAGGGCAAGATCCCGCTGGTCGGCAACACCACTCTGACCGACTACTCGGCTCTGCCTGCCATGGACCCCGAGGCGGCGCTAGGAATCCGAATAACCGCCCAGTATTGCGACGCTATCGACAGCCCTGAGAACAGCAAGTTCGCCAACGACTACAAGAAAGCCTACGGCGTCTACCCAGGCTACTATTCAGACGCCGGCTACACGAAGTACCGGCTGCTCCTGAGCGCGCTGCAGAAGCTCAATGGGAACACTTCGGACAGCAAGAAGCTGGTCTCGACACTGAAGAGCACAACTATCCGGGCCCCGCGCGGCCCGGTCAAGCTCAGCACAGCGACCAACTCGCCGGTGGAGAACATCTACATCTGCGAGGTCAAGAGGGTCGGATCGGACCTCCGAAACGTGCCCATCAAGACTTTCAAAGACGTCCAGCCTTGGGGCAACCTCGATCAGAAGCAGTGGCTCGATGTGTACGCCAAGAACGCCACTACGCGTCCTACGGGGTAGGAGACTCCTGACCAACCGGCCGCCAAGCTTGCCTCGAAGGTCTCGGGCGATTTATATAATCGCCGCATGATCCCCGGCGTAAGGCGGTTGGTGGTGACGACCGTCGTCGAGAACTACGTGGACATGCTACTCGCCGACGAGCCGAACGTCACGCGAGCCGGCCTCGCCCACCACTTCGACCCCAAGCGGCAGAATCCCATCGGCGAGAACGGCGTCAGCTTTCACGTGCGGCTGGAGTGGGACCGCTACAACTACAACCTGCTCTTCGACGCCGCCATGTCCTCCCAGGTCATGCTTCACAACGCTGCTGCGCTCGGGATTGACCTCGAAGCGGTGGACCACATCGTAATCAGCCACGGTCACCCCGACCACTACGGTGGCCTGCTGGGAGTGCTCGCGAGCCGCTCCGCCCCGGTCCCGGTATCCCTGGGCGAGGCCGCCTTCATGCCCCGCTACCTTCGCCTTGCCTCGGGCCAGCTCGCTCCCTTCTATAACCTGGGCTTCACTCCTGAGGCGATCGAGGCCGCCGGCGGGCGGGTGGTCGTCCATGACGGTGCCCTGGAGGTGGGGCCGGGCAGCATCTCGACGGGCGCCATCCCCCGCAAGATCAACTTTGAGATGCCCCCCAAGAGCATCGCCACCCCAAACGCGCTGATCCAGGTGATCGACGGCCAGATGGGGCCAGACTCGGTCCCGGACGACCAGGCGATGGTGGTGAACGTGGGTGACGACGGCCTCGCGATCTTCGTCGGATGCTCGCACGCCGGCATCATCAACACGGTCAGGCAGGCTGTCGAGCTCAGCGGTCGCTCTCGGATCCGGGGCGTCTTCGGCGGCTTTCACCTGGGGTTCCCGGGCACGCCGGAGAGCAAAACCCAGAAGACCATCGAGGCCCTGCAGGACCTCGACGTGGAGTTGCTCTGCCCGATGCACTGCACCGGCATGCAGGCGATGATGCAGCTGAAGGCTGCCTTCCCCGACCGCTTCCTGCTCAACTGCACCGGTACGGCGGTGGTCATCGAGGCTTGAAACCGCCGGCCCCAGCCGAGCCCGAAGGCCCGCTGGCAGGGGTGCGGGTGGTGGCCTTCGAGCAGTCCGTCGCCGGTCCCGTCGCGTCACGGATCCTAGCCGACGCGGGCGCCGACGTCATCAAGGTCGAGCCGAAGCGCGGCGACTTCGCCCGCCACTGGGACTCCCATGTGCACGGATTCAGCTCACACTTCAGCTGGCTCTCGCGTCGCAAGCGAAGCATCGCGCTGAACCTAAACGACGGCGGCGACCGGGCCACCTTCGACCGCCTGCTGGACTCTGCGGACATCTTGCTCTATAACCTCGCCGTCGACAGCGCTGAGCGGCTCCGGCTGACCCCGGAAAGGCTCGGAGAGCGTTGGCCGGCCCTGATCGTCTGCCAGATCAGCGGCTACGGTCGAACCGGGCGCGCCCGGGATCGCCGCGCCTACGACATGCTGGTTCAGGCGGAGTCGGGCCTCCTCGAGCTAACCGGGGACGAAGAGGGGCCGGTCAGGATCGGGGTGTCGCTGAGCGACATCGGGACCGGGATCTACGCCACCTCGCTGATCCTGGCGGCGCTTTTCGAGCGGACCCGCACCGGCCGCGGCCGCTTCCTGGATCTATCGATGTTCCAGGCAATGACCGAGTTCACCGGCCCCAACCTCACCGCCTTCGCGAATGCCGGCGTCAGATACCGACGCAACCGGCAGCGTCACCACACGATCGTTCCGTACGGAGTCTTCGCCTGCAGCGACGGCTTCATCGCGCTTGCCATCCAGCAGGATGTCGAGTGGCAGAACCTTTGCCGGGGCTGTCTCGACCGGCCCGATCTCGCCGGCCGCGCCGACCTCGGCACCAATGAACAGCGAGTCGCCTCCCGATCCGAGGTCGAACGAGAGGTCGAGGCCGAGCTTGGCCGCCGGACCCGGGCGGAGTGGCAGGAGAGGTTCGATCGCGCAGAGCTGGCGTACGGGGTGATCAACGACATCGAGGGTGTCTGGGAGCACGACGCCAGCCGCGACCTCGACCTTCAGGGCAGCGGCGTGCTTCCCGACGGCTCGCCAATCTCAGTGCCCCGGTCGCCCGGCGAACGCTGCTTCGGGCGGCTGGCGCCGGGCCGCGTACCCGGCCTCGACGAGCATCGGCTTGAGATCCTGGCGGAGTTGGAGGACCGCGCCGTACAGGATCGGTGATTGTGATCCAACACCGGACGAAGAAGGCCTATCTTGTGTTGTCAGATTCGCTGACGCATCAGGCCAGCAGCAACGTCTCATCAAAGGATGTACGGGTGAGCGGACGTCCCCCCGCCGCGGTGACCGCGATGGTGTCCTCGAGCCTGACACCTGCGCCTCCACGCATCCCCGGGACCCAGATGAGCGGTTCGACCGCAAATGTCATCCCCTCTCGGAGGATCACGGTCTCTGCGCCGGGGAGTTCCTCGCCGATGTAGGGCGGCTCGTTGGAGCCGATGCCGACGCCGTGGCCGATGAAGAGGCTGATGAAGTTGGCGCCCAGACCATGCTCCTCCGCCACCGCATGCACCGCCCGGGCTACGTCGTCGTTGGTATTCCCGGCCTTCATAGTCGTTGCCGCGGCCGCCAGGCAGCCATGCACGGCGGTGTAAACCTCCTGCTGGCGGCGACTGGGCTTGCCGCAGATTACGGTCCGGCCCATGTCGCCGTAGTATCCCGACCAGCACGCACCGATGTCGATGAAGACCAGGTCCCCGTCGCGGATGATCTTGTCCGAGGGGATTCTGTTTGGCGGTGCCATGTGCTCACCGGAGGCCACGAAGGGAGTATCGACGTGGGCTTGCTCACCGCCGAGGCGGAATAGCGTGTGCATCGCGTTGGCGACAACGTCTGTTTCCCGCACCCCGGGGCGCACCGCGTCGATGGCAGACTGGGTCACCGCCTCGGCGATCGCCGCCGCCTCCTCCATGATCGCCAGCTCCTCTGGGAACTTGATCAACCGGGCGACCTGCATCACCGCGTCACCATCGCCGATCTCCACAGTCGGGACTAACTCCTGCAGCGCCTGCACCAGCACATAGCCCGACTCATCGAGACCGATGCGCCCTCCGGTGACCCCATGACGTTCGAAGAGCGGCTTCAGCGTGGACTCCACCATGCCGCGCACCAATCCACGGGCCTCCATGATTGGCACCGCGTGGATCTCTTCGATCCACGGCATTACGATCGTGGCGCGCTGCACCTCGCCGCCAGAAGCTAGCAGGATGGGTGCTCCTTCAGCGAGCAATAGGCATCCGTTCAGGACCGCGCTCTTACCAGCGATGATTTGGGCTCGCAGGCCTGACAGATAGCGGACATTCTCGTTCTTCCAGACCAGCAGCGCGTCGAGACCGGCGGCCTTCATGGCCTCGCGCGCGCGCGCGACCCTTTTCGCTCTCAACAACGCGTGGTCGGGGCGATCCTCGTAGTCCACACGGAACTGGCCATGGGCGAACTGACCGAGATCCTTGCGAGGAAGGTATTCAGGCAAAGACGTCGCTCCTTCTTGGTGAGTTGTGTTGTCCATCTGAGGTCGTCTCCGTATCTCGGCACGCCATTCTGCTGGTCGGAAGCAGTATGCCAGCCGACATAGTCAACCGGACGCCGCAGGCCGCGCTGACAGAAGGCTAGCTAAGGGACTCGGGCCAGCTCGTGATCCTGTACGAAGCCCAGGTTCCGCAACAGGAGGTCCGCGGCATCGACGACGATCGGTACTAGCTCGTCGAGCCGCGTGTCTTCCAAGCGTGAACGCGGCCCCGCGATCCCCAGCGCGGCAATCACGCGGGCCGACTGATCTCGCGACCGCCGAGCGCCTGGGCGCGAACACGATTGCAACGCTCGATCGGAGGCACTTCTCGGCCATTGGCCAGCACACGTACCCGCTTTCGAGCTCGTGCCAGTGATGCCGATCAACCGCCTCGACTAAGCTGTCGCAACCGAACCGGACAGACTACAATGACCACATGAAAAGCCTGACGATCGGGATCCGGGAGGCAAAGGCGCAGCTCAGCCGGCTCGTGAGCGAAGTCGAACGCGGGACGGAGTGGATCATCACCGACCGCGGCCGGCCGGTGGCCAGGCTCACACCACTAAACGACTTGGAGACCTCGCTCGAGCACCGGATCTCGCGGCTTGAGAAATGGGGCTGGATCGAGGGCGCGGCGCGCGTGAAAGCACCGGTTCCCCCGCCGATAAGGATTGGGGCTGACGCGCAGAGCGCCCTTCAGGAAGATCGTGGCGCCTGATCGCACGGATCAGGTCGTCTACTGGGACTCGTCGGCCGTGCTCTCGGTACTGATTTCAGATCTCCATAGCGTGCACGCGACAGCGGCTGCACGTCGGCCAGTCATCCATCTCCTGTCCACACTCGCCTTCGCCGAGGTGTTTGCGGTCCTGGCTCGCTTGGAGCGCGATCGCAGCCTGCCGGCCGTGCTCGCGGACACTGCCCGCGAGCTGGTGAGAAACGGCCCTTGGCGGCGCCTGACCCTGCAGCCTGATTGGGCAAGCATTGACAGTCTTGCGACGCGCTGGCCGCTGCGCGGAGCTGACCTCTGGCACCTGGCAGTAGCTGTCACGCTCAGCAGGGAAATGCCAGAACTCCGCCTTATCACCTTCGACGCCAGGCTAACCGCGGCGTCTCACGGCGTCGGACTGGCCCTCGTCCGGTGACAGTGGACGCCGACGCCTCGAACAATTCGCCGTCCGCCGACGCTGGGGATGATCCAGAAGGCGTCGTTGCGCCGGCCCGCGGTCATGACCACGGCTCCGTCGGGCACGGTCACGGTGTCGAGGTTGCGGTCATCGTCCTTAGCCGCCTGTCGTCGACGCCGGAGACGATCGGCAGCTCCCTGAGCTCCGCCAACTTGGGGTGGCTGTCCCGCTTGGGCATTGGTCCACCTCCTACCGTGTATGTGCTGGCGGGGGCTGGCCCGCGACCCCCGAGTGTGGACCGAGCGCAGGCTTGACGAGGCCCCGGCTCGGCGCCGGCCTCCCCGCCCGATCCAACATGAGCCGGTGACAGAGGACTGCGTGGCATCGAAGCAGGGACCGCTGCGACCGCTGGCCCACGTGCGTACTCGAGGGCCGGCCCGAGTTCAAGCTCGTTCTCCGGGTGGTCGGGGAGAGGTGGTCTCCTCGAAGTGTTCAGCCACGATCGAAGCCTCCGACCAAGTTCCCCGCGCGGTCCGTCTCAGCGTACGCGCTGGGCGGCACGAAGGCGGTCGTGTCGTACTGGCTGACGATCGCCGGCCCCTCCAGGCGCCGCCCCGGGGCCAGCTCGTCCCGCGTCACCACCTGGGCCTCCAGGTCGGCGCCCTCGTGGCGCACGCGGCCGCGAGCGGCCGGGCTGCCCTGACCGCCCTGGAAAGCCTGCTCGGGGACTCGGCCGTCCTCTCGCCGGCGGCGCGCTCGCCGAGCGCGGGGAGGCCCACGAGAGCGGCGAGCTCGACCCCGTCGGCGGCTGAGCGGCGCCCGGCGGGGCCAGCGGGCCGGCTCGGCGAAGTACGCGATCGCGGAGGGGTTGCTCATCGAGTCGGCATTCACAACCTGATGCACCGGCGCCCCCATCAGGATGCGGCGCACCGTGCACCTCGAGCTTTTTATTGTTGAGCGCGCGGGGGCCTCTGGAATCTCGAAGCCGTCGTCGGGCGCGTGGCGTGGCGAGACCTGGTCGCGCACGGCGGCCAGGATCCGGCGCCTGAGGGCGCCGTCGAGGAAGGCGCCCTCCGCCAGCACGACGAACATCGGCTTGCAGCTCTCGCGACCCATCCCGGTTAGGGACGACCAGGCTGTCGAGCCCCTCCGGAAGCTCCTCGACCACCCGGCACAGCTCGCTGCTGCCCATCCGCACCCCCATCCGGTTGATGGTCGAGTCAGAGCGTCCGTAGATGACGGCGCCGCCCTCGGGGCGATCTTGATCCAGTCGCCGCGCCGCCAGACGCCCGGGAAGGTCGAGAAGTAGCGCCCTCGACGATCGCGCCGGGGCCCTCGTCGATGGACAAACACAGCTCGGCGGCCACGGCCGGGCCCTCCAGGCTGAACAGCATTAAAGAGTTCGGGCGACCTCGACGCCGGGCGTCGGCCCGCGACGCTGTCCTCGAGGCGGCGATGGATCGTCAGCGAACGTGGGCGGAGGCGCTGAGAGCGTCGAATGCGGCGTCTGGAGGCAGGAATAAAGTGTTCCGCCGGCCAGAGCGCCGAATCTTGGGTCCAATCCGGTGCCTGAGCCGCCCGGAGCACTCGTCAACGTCCCGACTCACATGGTTCCGAGGTTGCATCTCCATCAAGCCAGCTCGCGTCCGGGTGTCGCCAGATCTCGAGACCCGTTCACTCTAGACTCAGACCGGTTGCAGGTCCCTCGACCTGCCCAGGGGGTTTGGTGATGCCAGAGCAGGACGCGACGCCAGCAGGGATGACGATCGAGCGCGACGTCCCCATACGCATGCGGGACGGCATCGAGCTGCGGGCGGACATCTACCGGCCGGAGGGCGATGCGCCGGTCCCGGTGATCCTGACCATGGGCCCTTACGGCAAGGGACTGCCCTACCAGACGGCCCACTACGCACCGCTCTGGAAGTGGCTGGTGGAGACTCACCCCGAGGTCCTCGATGGCTCCAGCGGCCGCTTCATGACCTGGGAGACCGTCGACCCCGAGCGCTGGGTCCCGGCCGGCTATGCCTGCGTTCGCGTCGACTCCCGCGGAGCCGGCCGCTCGCCGGGCATCCTCGAGGTCTGGTCGCCACCGGAGACCCAGGATTTCTACGAGGTCATCGAGTGGGCGGGCACCCAGCCCTGGACCACCGGGAAGGTGGGCCTCTGCGGCATCTCCTACTACGCCATGAACCAATGGTGGGTGGCCGGGCTGCAGCCGCCGCACCTGGCGGCGATGATCCCCTGGGAGGGGGCCAACGACTACTTCCGCGAGATCTCGCACCACGGGGGGATCCTTAGCAACGTCTTCTTCGGCAAGAGCTGGTACGAGCGCCAGGTGCTCTCGATGCAGCACGGCCGGCCGGGCCTCCACGACCCGTTCCTTGACGACTCGGTCAACGGCCCCGAGAACCTGGCCGACGAACAGCTGCTGGCGAACCGCGTCGACACACCGGCCGAGAACCGGCGCCACGGCCTCGACGACGAGTGGAACCGCGCCCGCTCCGCCGACTTCTCGAAGATCCGGACGCCGTTCATCTCGGCCGCCAGCTGGGCCGGCTTCGGACTCCACCAGCGCGGCAACTTCGAGGGCTTCACCGAGTCGGCCGCCGAGCAGAAGTGGCTCGAGGTCCACCCCGGGCGGCACGAGGAGTGGTTCTACCTGCCCTACGCGCTGGACCTCCAGAGGCGGTTCCTCGACCACTTCCTGAAGGGCGAGGACAACGGCTGGGACCGGGAGCCGCGGGTGATGTTGCAGATCAGGTACTCCGACCGCCACTTCGAGCTCCGCAAGGAGAACGAGTGGCCGCTCGAGCGCACGCGCTGGACCAACGTCCACCTGGACGCCGCCTCGCGCAGGCTGAGCTGGGAGCCGGTTGCCGCGAGTCAGACCAGCTTCGAGGCGCTGGGGGAGCCGGCCGCCTTCTGGTCAGACCCGCTCGAATATGAGACCGAGATCACCGGGCCGCTGGCGGCGCGGCTCGCGATCGCCTCCAGCACCACCGACGCCGACCTCTTCGTGACCTTCCTGGCCTACGACCCCGCGGGCGTCGAGGTCGAGTTCCAGGGCACCGTGGACCCGCACACGCCGCTCGCGCAGGGCTGGCTGCGGGCCTCCCACCGGGAGATCGATCCGAACCGCTCCAAGCCCTGGCGTCCCTACCACCCGCACACCAGCGTCCAGCCGCTGGACCCGGGTCAGGTCTACCACGTCGAGGTCGAGATCTGGCCGACCTGCATCGTCCTGCCGCCCGGCTCCCGCCTGGCGCTCAGCATCGGCGGCCGCGACTTCGAGCGGCCGGGCGGCGATCAGCACCCGGTCTTCCCGTCGAAGGGGTCAGGGCCGTTCCTGCACGACGACCCCCAGGACCGCACGCCCGAGGTCTTCGGTGGCACCACCACCATTTACGGCGGTGGCGAGCACGCCTCCCACCTCCTACTGCCCATGATCGACCGCTGAACGGCCGACGCTCCCGTGCGCCTCTCCCAAGGTTCAGTGTTCGGGAGGCCGTGCACGTGCTCGGCGTCTCCCACCAGCGGGTAGCACAACTAGCCAAGCCACCAACGCTGAGCGGTGCGCTGAGATCACGATCGCCAAAGTCCGCCGCAAACCGAGGCTGAAGCTGACTTCGAGGCCCGTCGCTGAATAATTCGAACCAGCGCGCGGATCGGGTTGGGCCGGTCTCGGTGTTCCAGTAGTTTGGTAGACTACATTCAACTACATGGCTCGACCACAGGTACAGCAGCCGTTCTCGATCCGCATGAGCGAACGGACGCTCGCTCGTCTCGACATGGGCGCTCGCCGGCGCGGTGAGGCAAAGGCACGAACGGCCGAACGCCTCATCGATGAGGGTCTCCGGATGGAGGACCATCCGGGCATCGTCTTCCGCGATGGACCGACAGGGCGCCGCGCGGCACTCGCCGGCGGACCAGACGTTTGGGAGATCGTCGAGACGCTACAGGGGACAGGGCTCAGGGGTGAAGAGGCCGTAGCGGCCGCGGCCGAGTGGGGCAACCTTACGCCCGTCCAGGTACGCATGGCGGTTCGCTACTACGCCGACTACCGTGAAGAGGTGGAGGAGAGGATCCTGCTCAACCACCAGGAAGCTGAGCGCCAGCATGAGGCGTGGGAGCGAGCGCGGGAAGCGCTTGCTTGAGGCTCCTACTCGATGAGATGTATCCGGCTGCCATCGCGGAGCAGCTTCGCAGCCGCGGTCACGACGT
>NZ_JBPCPN010000032.1:0-44831 GCF_050999135.1 Candidatus Dormiibacter sp.
CCCCGTGCACGTTCACCGGACCGTTCACCGGCAGGGCCGGAGACTCTCAGACAGACACCATCACAGTCACCGGTACGAACCTGGGTGTAACGGTCACCGCCACCGCGCAGGCCACAGTGGCCCTCACCCCGGCCCCCGCTCAGATAGCTGTCACCAAGGTGGCGAGCCCATTGACCCAGGCCGAGCCGGGCGGAAACTTCACTTTCACCGCCACGGTGTCCAACCCGAGCCAGTTTGAACCGGTCACTATCACTCGCATGACCGACAACGTCTACGGCGACCTGGCAACGAGGCCGGGTAGCACCTGTGGGGTTCTCATCGGCATCACCCTGACACCAGGGGCGAGCGTCCAGTGCTCCTTCACCGGAGCATTCACCGGCAAGGCTGGGGACGCTCAGACCGACACCATCACTGTCGACGGCACGAACCTCGGGACCACGGTCACCGCCACCGCGGATGCCACCGTCACCCTCACAGCGGCGCCCCCGCCGCCTGCGTTGCCCCCCACCGGTCATGGGCCGGTGACGCCCACGGCGCAAAGCCCCTCCCTCATTGGGGTGGCGGTGGCGGGGACGGCACTGGTCCAGCTCCTCGTCGGCCTGGTTTGGCTGTTGGGATTCCGTCCGTCTCGCCGGACCTCCTAACCCGGCCCGGGGGCCGACCGATCCGCTGATCGGTCGGCCCTATCGACCGAAACTAGGCGACAGCGGAGTTGAGATAGCGCGAAAACCAGCGGGGCCTCTGGATGCTTCATGCCTCAATTCGGATCAGCGTCACCTGGACAGGATTCAGCCCCCAGGCCGAGGCGCTGGGCGCCCGCGACGATGAGGCTAGGACCGCCAATCAAGGCTCAGACAACCGCTCTCGCCAGCGAATCGGCCGAATTCCGCAAACCGGACGCTTACCGCCGTGAGGCGGCCGGCACTAATAGCACGAACTGGGGCCTCACCGGTCTTCTCCCAAGGGGACGGCGCGCCGCCAGCCACTCTGACAAACCCTACGGGTAGCATTAGCCGTAGTCGAAGCCGAACTGCGCACGGCGCCTGTCGAGCGGCGGCTTCAAAACAAGGGAATGCAAAAGAACCGGATGGAGACCACAGAGCGGCCCGGTAATCCTCCGCGGGCGGCTGTCGATGCCACGAACATCCACCTGGACAAGCCGATCTACACCCTGAGCGTCGCCTCCGAGATCCTGGAGACCCATCCCCGAACCCTGATGATGTACGAGCACCTCGGCATGGTCCAGCCCAAGCGGACAGTGACCAATCGCCGCCGCTACTCGCAACGCGACCTGATGAAGCTGCAGGCCATTCAGACGCTTACCCGCAAGCACGGGGTGAACCTGGCCGGCGTTCGTTACGTGCTGGCGCTGCTGAAGAAGCTGGAGACCAATGGCATCCAGCCGCCCGACGGCCTGAAAGAGATCGACGTCAGCCTCCTTGACGTCTAGCCACCCCAGCCCAGAACCGGTCTGGGTGATTCAACAATGAACGCCGGCCAGAGGCGCACAGCCGCGGCGGCGGTGACAGGGGTCGTCGCAGCAGCAGTCCTGGGCGAGCTGGTCAGGCCCCGTTCAGGTCGGACCGAGATGTTGGATTGGTCGGAAATCGAAGCGCTCGGTCTGCGCCAGCTGAAGGGCAGCGACCTGAGCGCAGTGGAGTTGGACCGCCTCGAAGCGCATTACGCGGCGCTGAGCTCTCGTCTTGAGGATCCCTTGCTCGAGTACCTAGGCGGCCTGCCGCCGGGTACGCAGCTGCCGCACTTCCAGGCGCTTGATCGGCCCGCCTGGCTGCGCCTCAATCTGGCAGTGCTGCGCCGAGCCTTGGATCCGCTCCAAAGCTCGCTCTCCCTGCAGCGCTCCCACCTCAATGACCTGGGCCAGTACGGCATCAATCGCTACACAGCCGGCATCCTCGCCTTCCTCGCCAAGCGCGTGCTGGGCCAGTTCGATCCGCAGCTGTTGGGCCGCGAACCAGTGCAGCCGGCGCTGTACCTGGTCGAGACGAACATCGCCGCCTTCGAGCGCAAGGAAGACCTCCCGGGGGAGGAGCTGCGCAGCTGGATCATCCTCCACGAGCTCACTCACGCGTGGCAGTTCGCCACCAACCCCTGGCTGGCGAAGCACTTGAACACCGAGCTGGAGCGCGTGCTCAAAATGGCGGCCGACCGTCAGGTCGGCTGGCAGCGACTCCGGGCTCTGACAGTGGGCCTCCCGCGGCAATGGGAGGCCATCCGCCGCTTGCAGGCGATCATGACGCTGGCCGAGGGTCACGGCAACCTGGTCATGAACGAGCTGGGCAGGCGCCTTCTGCCCAGCTTCGAGCGTCTGGAGAAGGCCCACGCCAAACGCTCGCGGGAGCGGAGCGCCTTGGAGCAGCTGTTCTGGCGCATCACTGGCCTCGAGCTGAAGCTGCGCCAGTACGAGGTGGGGGAGGCCTTCTGCCGACGGATCGTCGAGCGCCACGGCGTGGCCGCACTCAACCTGGCCTGGCAGAGTCCGGAGACGATGCCGCGACCGGACGAGTTCAAAGATCCCGAGCGCTGGTACCGGCGGGTGGTAGGCGGTCGCGCCCTGCCGGCCGGCCAGCCAGCCCGGCCGGTCAGTCCCTGAGCTCTTCCTCGGCAGTCTCGGCGCTGATGGGCAGCACCGCCACCGGCAGCTCCGAGATATCAAAATAGCGGACAGGTTTGTTGAGACGCTTGGCGATGCCAATCTGAACCTTCACCCCCAGCGACAGCGTTCCGAACACCCACACTTCGTCGCTCCTCGCAAGCAAGTTGTTCATAGCTTCTCGCACAGCGGCTTTGGGCACCGTGTGGAGCAGGTAGTACTCGAAGAGCATGAAGGGGCTGAGCGGCACCAGCCCTGAGTCGAGGATGAATTTCTGCACGTGGTGGCGCCAGAAGAAGTTGCGATTCGACATGGCGGCGTAGACGAGCTTCTTCGGGTGCCGCAGGGTCTCCTCCGCCTGATCCAAAGCGCTGGGCTTCGGCGTGGGGGCGAAAATCCGATCCAGGATGTCATCGGCGGCCTTGGTTGAGACGGCTTCCATATTGGCGACTTATCCTAACCGCGGCGCCGGCTTGGCGCGCGCGACCGGATAAACTCCTCCAGCTCCTGCTCGAACTGGTGATGCTGCCGATCGGGCAGTAAGGAAAGCACCCTGGCGTGTTCCAGGAATTCGCGGTAAGCGGATTGCGTGTCCAGCTCCGGGCGGAACTTGAGCAGACGCGTTGCCCGCGAGGTGCTGAGCACGCGTCCATGGCGGAGCAGGCTCAGGAGCTGATCACTGAGCGTGATGCCGGCCAGGCGCAGCAAAGTGGCGGTCAGGCCGGTGGCCAACGGCGGCAGTAGCGGAGCATGCAGCTTGGCTGCATCCTCGAGCAGTTCGGACAGGGGAACGGCCATTGCGGGGGCGATGTTGTAGGCCCCGGCCGGCCCGCTCATTGCTGCTCGGGCCAGCGCCGCTGTGCAGTCGGCGTGGTGAATCAGCTGCAGGCTGGGATCACAACCGAGCACTGTCGGAACCAGCGGCAGATTCAGATACCTGGCCAGCGGCTGCGGCTCCTCCGCGTTCAGGCTGTTGGCGAATCGGAGGATCAGCACCTGCAGTTTGCCGGTGCTCAGCGCGAAGTCCTGCGCCTGCTGCTCGACCTCGATCATGTCCTGCACAAAGGTCGGCGCCGAATCTGGACTCAGGCGCCGGTCCTCGCGGAGGGGGATGGGAAAATCGGGACCGGCGCCGTACACGTGCGCCGACGACTTGAGCACGAAGCGGCGCACCGGGCTGCCGGCTCCCGAGCAGCCCGCGAGGAGGTTCATGGTGCCGATCACGTTCGTCTCGTGGGCAGCTCTGGGGTCGGGGTTGAAGGAATCGACAGTGGTGGCCGTGTGCACGACCGTGTCAATGCCGACCGCCCGTACCAGCTTGCCGATCAGCGAATGGCGAATGTCAAGTCGGAGGAACTCACCCCTGCCGAAGTCGTAGCTGGGCTCCTGGGTGTCGATGCCGATGACCTCCGCCACGTCTGGCTGTTCGCTCAGGCGCTGGACCAGCCGGCCGCCCCACCAGCGCGCCACGCCGGTGACCAGAATCCGCCGTCGCCTCGGCATGCAGTGGACGGTATCAGCCGAGCGCGTGCACGCCGGGCAGTTCTCGGTAGAGGCCTGCGTAATCGAGACCGTAGCCGACGACGAAGCGGTCGGGGATGGTGAAGCCTGTGAAGTCGATCTGCACCGGCAGTTCGCGGCGGGCCGGGCGATCCAGCAGCGCCACCAGCCGCAGGGAAGCCGGTTTGTGGCTCTTCAGCTCTTTCCGGATGACGTTGATGGTGCGGCCGGAGTCGACTATGTCCTCGACCAGGAGAATGTCGCGGCCCGTCAGCGGTCCGTCGACCATGTGGGCGAGCTTGACGCGGCCCGAGCTCTGGGAGCCGCGTCCGTAGCTCGACGCGCGCACGAACTCCAGCTCGGCGGGGATGGAGAGGCTGCGCAGCAGGTCGGCCGCAAACACAGTGGCTCCCTTCAGGACGACCACCAGGACCAGCGGTTGCTCGCTATCGGCATAAAGCTGAGAGACCTGCTCACCCAACTGACGGACCCGCTTGCCAATGCGCCGGGCGGAGATCAGAGGCTTGCCGCCGTCCCGCACAGGAGGTGCCAGTTGCGCCAGACCAGCCTGCATAACCGCTGCCAAGTCTAGTTGCCTGTCTCAGCCAATTAGGCCGCATCTCGGGGCTCAGGAGGCCGATGCGTGCGTCAGGGGGCCCGGCCCTCCGTCGTCACGGATCTTGAGATCCGCTCCTCCTCGTTCCACCCTTTCCTTCGCCTAGGCCCCCTGACCGGCGCCCTTGACGGGGCACCTGCCCCGAGCTACGGCCCAATCCACTGACACAGGCAACTAGTGGTGGCCAAGCGGAGGGAGAGGTGCAACCGTCGCCCCGGCTGGACCCCCGCCACGGCGCCCCGCGCTGTGCTCGTAGCGGCTCAGGCCGCCGTCGTAGTTCAGGGCCCGGCCACCGTGATAGAGAAGCGGTTCGCGGCCTCTGTGAGGCACGTGGCCGTGGACGACCCGGGTGGTCGACATGCGGCGCAGCCAGTTCTCCAAGCGGAACTCCTGGCCCAGGATGTTCGGCCCCGACAGCAGGTCCCAAAGCAGGTCCTCGCGCCCGTTCTCGAGGAGCATCCGGCCGCAGCGGTTGATCTCGGCGACAGGCTCAGCGCCACTGTCCTCGACGAGTGCGAAGTAGCGGTCGGTTCCAGTGTGCTGGATGAGCGTGCCGTCGGCAAGCTTCATCAGCAGTGGGCGTTCGCGCAGCCAGTCCCGCAGCCGTTGGTCCTTGGCCAGCTCGTCCAAGTCATGCGGCTGCCCGCCCCAACCCAACCAGTAGGTACGGATGTCTGGCTGCCGAAGGGCCCAGAGCAGCGCGACTTCATGGTTGCCCAAAAGCAGCTCTGAGTTGGGCCGGTCGCGCGCGTAGCGGAGTGCGCCGACGCCGAACGGTCCCCGGTCGACCAGGTCGCCCAGAAAGATGGTCCGCCAGTCGCTGTCTGGATAGGGCCGCAGGGCTTTGAAGAGCCGCTCCAGGTCGCCGTGAACGTCGCCGACGATCAGAACCGGCAGCTCATTGGCCGCCTCTTGGCCGCTCACTTGGGGGATGGTACTGAGCGTGATAGCGGTCCTCGGCCGCGGTGGCGGGGCCGGCGAGCCTTGGGTAAACTTTCGGATGGCTTTAGGGGCGTAGCTCAGTCTGGTCAGAGCGTCGGTCTCCAAAACCGAATGCCGAGGGTTCGAATCCTTCCGCCCCTGCCAAGCTAAGCAGACGATGGGCCGCTAGCTCAACTGGTAGAGCGCCGTGCTGATAACGCGGAGGTACGTGGTTCGAGTCCACGGCGGCCCACCACGGTTTCACCCTCGGGTCCACTACGCCGCGAGGCTACATTTGATGGCTCGATGGCAATGGCAGTTCGCGTGGTAGAGGGCCTGTTCGGCTTCCTGATCGTGGTGGGCGTCCTCCTCGACGTCTTCCAGACGGTGGTCATGCCCCGGCCGGTCGCGGGACGGGTCAGGGCCAGCCGCTACCTGGTCCGTGGCCTCTGGGCGGCCGTACGCTGGCTGTCCCTTCGGATCCGCAACGTGAGCAAACGCGAGAGCCTGCTGGGCAGCTTCGGACCCTTCTCAGTGTTGGCGATGCTGGCGATGTGGGTGGTCCTGCTGCTACTGGGCTACGCCTTCATCCTGGACTCGCTTCGGGACCAAGTCAGGCCGCAACCCTCCGGGCTGGGCACCTCGCTCTACTTTGCCGCCACATCCATGTTTACCATCGGGTTTGGCGACTACGTCCCTATCCAGGCGCCTGCCCGGTTGGTGTCCATCGCCGCCGGAGCCACCGGGCTGGGAATGTTCGCGCTCGTAATCACCTTCCTCTACAGCCTGACCGCGGCCTTCCAGCGCAGGGAGGTGGTGGTGGTCACCATCGAGGCGGGAGCTGGTGCGCCGCCCTCCGGAGTGAACCTGCTCGAGACCTACGCCCTGGCAGGCGTCACCGAGGACCTTGGCCGGTCCTTCGAACGCTGGCAGGAGTGGGCGGCGGAGTTGCTGGACTCGCAGCTCTCCTATCCCTCGCTGGCCTACTTTCGCTCCAGCCACGACAACGATTCCTGGATCGGATCCCTCGGGGCAGTGATGGACGCGGCGACCCTGATCCTCACAACCATCGAGGAGAGCAGCGGGGGCCCCGGCAGCAACGAGGTTCCCCTGCCCCGAAGCGTGAAGGGCTGGGCCAAGCTGGCCCGCTCAGTGGGCGGTCACTGCATCGAGGACATGGTCCTCTACTTCCGCCTGGCCGACGGTCGAGAGCCCGGAGTCGAGCTGGAGGAATACCGAGCGGCCCGAACGCGGCTCGCGCTCGCCGGTTACCGGCTGCGCCCAGAGGCGGAGGCCTGGGAGGCGTTCCGCGAGCAGCGAGGCCGGTACGCCGTCCGGATCAATTCGCTTGCGGAATTCTGGGCCTCGCCGCCCGCGCAGTGGATCGGCGACCGCTCACCGCTCAAACACCGCGTCCACCACGACGGCCACGTCTTCTCCAGCCCAAGGACTGACAGCACTCAGGGTTAAGGGAGAGAAAGCGGTGGGCAGGTCCAAGGCGGTCTGAGTGCAGATCCAGCTCACCGTGGAGCAGACCCAGCGGCTGCGGGAATGCGCGAGGCAGCGGCGGATGTCGATCGCGGCTGTCGTCCGGGATGCCGTTGATTCGACATGCTGAGCTTGGAGGTCATGCGTCGCGTCGGCACCCAGGCGGTATTCGCGTTCGACGCCATTTCGGCCGCTTTGGTTTTGAGGTCAAGCCCAACTGACTGGCCCAACGACCGCTCGCCGCTACTAGGCTGGGCCCTTCGCCACAGTCCGCATTGCCGGCTCCGTGCCTGTGGAGCTTGAGAGTGTGGAGTCCTACAGTTACGAGCCAGCCTACGTACGAGGCGAGTAAGAAGCGGCCGAACAGAGCAGCCCGCACACTTGGACCGACCTGGCCGTCGTATGGCAGCGCAAGCATAAATGCCGCCAGCGCGACGAGCGTAATGCCGGCTGTGATGAACAGCCACTGGGGCCTGACCCGATAAGACGGACCACCATGATGTGGGGACAAGCCCACGAAGGAGGTCCAGATGGCTCGACGGGAGCGTCGGAAGTTCAGCGACGAGTACAAGGCCGAAGTGGTCGCTTTGGTGCGCTCTTCGGGTAAGAGCATCGGGGAGATCAGCCGCGACCTCGATCTCACTGAGACCGCCGTCCGCGAATGGGTGCAGCGCGCCGAAGTGGACGGTGGCAAGCGCATCGGCCTGAGCACAGCCGAACGCGAGGAGCTATCGCGACTGCGGCGCCAGGTCCGCCTGCTCGAGGAGGAGCGCTCGATCCTCAAGAAGGCCGCAACTTTCTTCGCCAAGGAGACCCGGTGAGCCGCTATCGGTTCATCGAGGTGAAGAAGGTCAATCACGCTGTCAGGACGCTCTGCCGCGTGCTCCAGGTCTCCAGAACCGCCTACTACCACTGGTCGATCCATCCTCTGTCCGCGCGCGCTCGCGCCGACCTCGTGCTCACCGAACGCATCGCCGCCATCCATACGCGTAGCCGGCAGACGTACGGAGCGCCGCGCGTGCATGCGGAGCTGCGGATCTGCGGCGAGCGGCACGGCCGCAAGCGGGTGGCGCGGCTGATGCGCGGCGCCGGCCTCGCCGGACGTGCCCCCAAGCGCTACCGCCGCACCACCATCGGAGATCCCTTCAGCATGCTGCCCGACCTGGTGCAGCGTGATTTCACGCCGACGCATCCAGACCAACTCTGGGTCGGCGACATCACCTACATCCGCACCTGGGAGGGCTGGCTCTACCTGGCTACTGTGCTGGACTGCTTCTCGCGCCGCGTGGTGGGCTGGGCGATGGCCGATCACCTACGCACCGAGCTGCCACTGCGGGCCCTGCACATGGCCCTGGCCCGGCGCACCCCTGCCGACACCCTGATCCACCACAGCGACCGCGGCTGCCAGTACATCTCCGAGGCATACACCGAGGTGCTCGAGAGCTACGGCATCCGCTCCAGCCTGAGCCGGCCAGGCAACTGCTGGGACAACGCCGTGGCCGAAAGCTTCTTCTCCACGCTCAAGCTCGATCTCCTGTACCGCCATAGCTGGCCAACTCGCGCCGCCGCGAGAAGCGCGGTCTTCGAGTACATCGAGGCCTTCTACAACCGTGAGCGGCGCCATTCGACGCTTGGCAACCTCAGTCCGGCAGACTACGAATCCGCCCACACCGCTGCGTGTTCGGGCTAACAACCGTGTCCGTTAAACCGGGTCAGGCCCATACCACGACGGAGCGGCTTGTTTGTCTCCCCCTCTGGCCAGTTGGAGAGGCTCGCCCACCCAGCCTGTCTCGCATGTCTACCCAGGACATTTGCCTAGTGCCTAGGACACTCGTCCTATGTATGTGCTATCCTCCGCCCAGGGGAGGAAGGGCGCCACTGTCCGTTTGGTCATTGAGGGGTGCTGCCAGTGCCATCGACTCTCCGAGGGCGCCGTCTTCCAGACCGTAGCCCTGACCGCCTAAGGTCGGGATGCTGGCAGCGAGGTTCGCGGTGAAGTGACCTTCACGATCCTGGAAGGGTCTTCTTCTGTCAACAACCTTTATTGCGCAGGACATCTAGAGCCGCCTCGGACTAGGCATCAGCAACGCGTGCATCGCTTGAACCGGAGAGTCTAGGAGACGAAAATGATGCGACGATGGAGCGCCACCCAGCGCTTACCCGCCCGGCTTCGGGAACCCAGATGGCTCGGAATGCTTGGCAGCGCGCTCGTCCTTGGCTCGGCTCTCGCCCTGGCGCCGCTCAGTGCCATCGCAGCCGTAGCACCCCGCCTAGGCACCGACACTAGTTTCGCGGTCCTGGCTGCCAGCACGGTGACCAACACCGGCCCCACCTCTATAACCGGCGACCTTGGGCTGAGCCCGGGCAGTTCGGTGACAGGGTTCCCGCCCGGTCAGGTGAACGGGGCAACGCACGTCGATGATGCGGTGGCAGTTGGGGCCAAGAGAGATCTATCAACCGCCTACGACGACGCGTTTGGAGCACCGTGCACGGCGACGTTGACCGGTGTCGACTTGGGCGGCCTGACGCTGGTCCCCGGCGTCTACTGCTTCGCAACTTCGGCACAGCTGACCGGCACTCTTACGCTCAACGGTTTGGGCGACCCCAATGGCGTCTTCATCTTCAAGACCGGGAGCACGCTTACCACCGCGAGTAGCTCCAAGGTCGCGATCATTAACGGAGGACCCTGCGGAGTCTTCTGGCAGATCGGTAGCTCGGCAACGCTGGGAACCGACACCTCATTCGTCGGCACCCTGCTGGTCAACACCAGCATCACCATGAACACTCGAGCCACCATCTTGCCCGGCCGGGCGCTCGCTGGAGCGAAGACGCCGAGTGGCGCCGTTACGTTGGACAGCAACATTATTCAGACCCCTCCTGGTACGTGCACCACCCCAAGCAGCTCGACCACCACCACCCTGACCACATCCCCCAACCCTTCAACAGCGGCCTCGCCTGTTAGGTTCGCCGCCTCCGTCAGGTCGGCCGCCATCCCGCCCGCCACTCCAGTGGGTAGCGTGACCTTCCCTGAGGGCTCGACGACGCTGGGCACGGCACCCCTTGACACCACCGGCAACGCCACCTTCACGACGCCTGCTCTGGCGCCTGGCAGCCACACCATCCGCGCTGTCTACCAGGGTGCTCCCGGCTTTCTCCCGAGCGCCTCAACGGCAGTAGTGCAGACCGTGACCCCAGCACCAACGCCGACGCCAACCCCCACCCCGACGCCCACCCCCGGCCTCCCAGGCACAGGGCACCCCGCTTGGTCTCTGGCGACAACTCCTTGGACGCCTGGAGTATGGGCGCCTCCGGAATGCCTCTCGATGCCAGCACCGTGATGCACCCGGATCCACACAGCTGAAGTCGAGCCGAACCGGTCCGCGCAGCACTCGCGGATCCGACACCCAGGGGAGGCCGAAATACGGTGAGTGCTAACCGGAACCTGGGACGCAGTGGCTGCTGGGTTCTTCGCCGCCCTCGGGCGCCTGAGGCCGCGGGCTTCGGCGGCTCGGGATGGAAGCGCGGGCCTCATTCTCATCCCGGTCGCGATTTGTGCAATCGGGTGCGCTTGGTATCACTAGACCAGACCGGCGTTCAAGGCGGGCCGCTTGATCCGCGACGCGCGGTGTTTGCCCCGCGATAGGGCGGTCCCCTTGCTGCACCGGGCGATCTTGATAGATCCGAGCGGAAAGGGACGCTCAAAGTCTGCGGCGAATGGTTCTTTGCGCAGCACTGTTGGCAGGATGCGTGCGAGGCATACGGTGACTATCTCCACCAGGTCACTGACTGGGAAGCCGAGGTAAACTACACGAAGAGCCTTCTGCACGCGGGCCACCTTGATGAGGCAATCGCGCGACTTGACCATTTCCGGACCATCCCCATAATCACCGACGAGAGCCGTGCGACCATGATCTCCGCCCTGGCGATGGCCTGGGCGATCAAGGGCGATGTGGCACAGGCGCGAGCGGTCATCGATACTGCTCACTTGCAGAAACGAAACCTGGACATCCCCGACATCAGCAATGCCTTGCCATGCGGGCAGCCTGCAAGTTCCTGCAGGGCCAACGAGCGCAAGCCATCGCGGACATCGATCGCCTCTATGCAGTCAACCCGGAATATCCGAACGTCACCGAGGAGAAGAGAGGGATGCTGGCTGGGACGTTCAAGCTGGAGCCACCCCAGCACTTTCCGGATTGGTACCCGAACGATGTCACCGCGTCGTCCGTAGCAGAGGCCGCGGCGCAGGTGTCCCCAGACGCCAGTGGCGGTGGGACGGCGCTGCATCGGTGCCCAAGCCACACGCAAGCCGGGACGAGTATGTCCAGTAAGAGCCTGCGGACATAACCCTCGTACCTCTTGCTGCCCTCGTTTCGCGTGACCGTCGCCATATACTTCGAGTCAGCCGGTCGTGAACAGGGCTACTGGATTTGCTCACCGCTTCAGGCGGCTTCGGCGGCGGTTCGGCATGACGCAAACCATGGCAGCGCACTCCACTTCAGCAATTTCTGGCGACGAGGAAGCTTAACCGTCTTCATTCAGCGCCATGAGTTCGCCTGGGACCTGGTTATAAGAGTTCTCACCGTTCCTTACGTGATCTTGGCGTTTCGTGAGGACTCGGCCACCGGACCAGCCAGTTACACCATTGTGGGTCTAGCTACAATCTTTCTGCTCGAATTCGGTGCGCGGTGCTACGATTCGTCCGATCGAGGCAAGTACTTCAGGACGCACTGGCTCGATTTGATCACAGCCATTCCGATACCTGACATTCCGGCCTCCGAACGATCCGACTCCTGCGGCTCCTCAGATTTCTAAGGGTGGGGGTCTCGGTCCGCCGCATGCTGTTGAGTCGTGACTGGGGCGAGACGGGGCTGATCTGGCCCACGCTTGCGCTCTTTTGGATCGTGTCAGCACTGGCGCTTTGGTCGGTAAAGCATGATGCACCAGGGACCAACATCACTACATTTCCGGACGCAATGACAGCCGCCTTTCTAACCGCGGCCACGCTCGGCTACGGTAAGCACGCGGTACCAGTGACTCAGGATGGCCAGATCATCGCGGCAGTAATCGTCTTCTTTGCTCTGGGACTGTGGGGCTTCGCGTCGAGCCGTCTAACTGGGATGTGGCTTCATGCAAGAGGGGATCTTGCCAGTGAAGATATGGTCCTGCGTCATCAGGTGAATGCCATGCGCGAAGAGCTGAGCGGTCATAACAGATGCTGTGCTCGGCAGGCCAAGGGTCGCAACGACACCCACTCTTGAGGAGCGACCTTCAGCAGGGGGCGAAGCGGACTCGGGGCGGCGGCAAGCCTAGCACCCTCCTGCGACGAGCAGAGCATTTCAAACAAGTCGCTGGGGTTCGTTTGCAGACCTCGTCCTGAGCCGCGTCGGTAGACTCCTGCCGTGAGCACTACCACGAGCCGCGGCGCGCTGCTCGTGGGAAGCGTGCCCGCTGCCAGCGCCGAGGAGGCGATGTCGGAGGCGTTGACCCGGCTCGGCGCTCGCCTTCAGACCCTCCCCGACGGCGAGACTGGCGAGCGCAAGAACTGGATCATCCACATAGTCGAGTCCTTCCGCTCGCACCCGGACCTGGAGGTGGCGAAGGAGGGCGACTGGTCCGACTACAACAAGACACCGCGGTTCAAAGTGCGCAGCGGCCGGAAGCTGACCGCGGACAAGCTGGACCTCGGCTATCTGCGCGCATTCCGCTCCAGCTATCCCATATTCCAGGCTGCCCGGGCCAAGGCGGGTCTGAAGACCCTGGCCTTCCAGGTCGGCATACCCGGCGACCTGGATATGGCTCTCTTCACCTTCGGACCGGCTGGGATCCTGAGGCGGCGAAGACTCTTCGCCGGGGCCACAGCCCGCGACATCAATGCCATCGAGGCTGAGGCGGGCGACGACGTGGTCTTCCAGATCGAGGTTCCGGCCGAGCTGGTCTTTGTCGCGCAAACGCCACGACCAGCACGCCCTCTCGTGGCGCGCTACATGGCGCGCGGCATCGCAAGGATGGTCAGGAAGGCGCCGGAGGGATCGCGCTTTGGGATCCACCTCTGCCTTGGCGACATGAACCACAAGTCGCTGACCAAGCTCAAAGACGTCGGTCCGGTGGTCCAGTTGGCGAATGCGATTATCAAGCGCTGGCCGGAGGGACGGCAGCTGCAGTACATCCATGCACCCTTCGCCGCCGCCGACATCCCGCCGACTCTGGACGCCGCCTGGTACGCGCCGCTCAGTCGTCTGCGCTTGCCCGAGTCGGTCCGCTTTGTGGCCGGCTGCATCCATGAGGACCTGAGCCTCGACGACCAGCGCCTGGTTCTCGGCCTGATCGAGGAGAGGCTGGGCCGCAGGGTCGACCTGGCGACCGCCTGCGGCCTCGGGCGGCGGGAGCCCGCTGCCGCGATTGCCGCGATCGACCAGACCGCCACCGTCTCCTAAGTCCTGGATCCAAGCAGCCCAACCGCCAGCCAAGAACTGTAAGCTGCCGGCATGGAAGAGCAGCCCAAGTACCTGTCGAAAGTCCGCATCGTCAGGGACCAAGGCCCGATCCGACGGGCGTTCCTGCCGGCGGAAACGGAGCCTGTCACCTTCGGCACTCACGACGAGGTCCGCGAGCACTACGGGACAGCCACAGGGCTCTACCCTGACCACGCAACCACCCTCGACTATGTTGTGGCCGCGGCGGCCGGTTGACTGACCGGGACCCTCGGGGGCGCGCTGGAGGCGCGCGGGATCGACGCGGCGGAGGGCAGGCTCAGCTCGGACGCTGAGGGCGACGTAGTGCTGGAGCAGAAGGTGCTGGTGATCAAGCGCATCCGCGTCCGCTACCGTCTGGAGGGCTGCCCGAGCGACAAACGCGAGGCGGCGCTGCGGGCCCACGAGTTTCACGCCAGCCGCTGTCCGGTGGCGGTTAGCATCGGCAGCGCCATCTCGATCAGCACTGAGCTGCAGTTCGCGTAAGGAGACGTCCTGACCCTCGCCCCGCCCAGACCGTCAGCAGCAGTCGTAAGAAGGCGCTAACCCAATGACCGAGCTCATCAAGCTCACCGAAGAGGTCGAGTCGGCTCTGCACGCCGCTGACCCTGTGGTGGCGCTGGAGACGACGCTCGTCTCGCACGGCTTCCCCTATCCCGAGGGTGCCGAGGTGGCGCTCGAGTCCGAACGGCGCGTGCGCGCGGCGGGCGCAGTCCCGGCCACCGTGGGTGTGGTCGACGGTACTGTCCGCGTCGGCCTTGCCAAGGCCGAGCTGGAGCGCTTCGCATTGGCCGGACAGAAGGCGCGGAAGGTGGGACCGCGCGATCTGGCCGCCTGCGCAGTGCAGGGGGCGCTGGGCGCAACCACCGTCGGTGGCACCCTCGCCGCTTGCCGCCTGACTGGCATTCGCTTTATGGGCACCGGCGGTCTCGGCGGCGTTCATCGCGGCTTTCCGCGCCCCCCGGACGTCTCCGCGGACCTCGCCGAGCTCGCTCGTGCCCAGGTGCTGGTGGTCGCGGCCGGCGTCAAATCCATCCTGGACGTTCCGGCCACCGCAGAGGTACTCGAGACGCTCGGCATACCGACGCTTGGCTGGCGGACTAACGAGCTGCCGCTCTTTTACGCCGCTCGGGGCGGTCCGGTCGTGAGTGCGCGAGTGGACACGGTGGAGGAGGCCGCCCGCGTCGCCCAGGCCCACTGGCGCCTTGACCGGCACACGGCGCTTCTCCTCGCCCGGCCGGCCGACGAGGGCCTCGACGACCTGGAGCCGCTGATCGAGAAGGCCGTCGCTGCTGCCGCCGAGCGCGGCGTGTCCGGCCAGGCGGTGACGCCTTTCGTGCTTGCCTACCTGCACGAGCACACGGGCGGGCGAACTGTTGCCGTGAACAAGCGCCTGATCACCGAGAACGCCGGCCTGGCCGCTGAGGTCGCCGCGGCCTTCAGCGCGCTGTTGTGAAGAGCCGCAAGCGGGCGTGCGATCATCGACTGCGTGCTTATCTGCACCCTCGGCGACCTGGTGCTGGACGTCATCGTGCGCCTCGATGGGCCGCTCGCCCCTGACGACGATGCGCTGGCCCAGACACTGGTGTCCGCCGGCGGCCAGGCGGCGAACGTGGCGGCCTGGGCCGCCGCCCTGGGCGCTCGGGCCCGATACATCGGCAAGCGCGGAGCCGACCTCACGGGCAGACTCGTCGACGAACAGCTGACGACGCGTCGCGGCGTCGACGTGGTCGGTCCTCTCGCCGGCCGGACGGGGGTTGTCGTCTCGCTGGTCAACGTCGAGGGAACCCGCTCGATGGCGTCCGATCGCGGCTCAGCCTCGGAGTTCACGCCTGACGAGTTTGAACCAAGCTGGGTCGAGCACTGTGACTGGCTGCACGTTTCTGGTTACGCGCTCGCGCGCGGAAGACTCGCGGATACGGCGCTCACGGCGGCCAGGGTCGCGCGGGATATCGGCGCCCGAATCAGCGTCGATGCGTCATCCTGGACGGTGATCCGCGATCTCGGCTCGCACCTTTTCCGAGAGCGAGTGGCTGAACTTCGCCCCACAGTCATCTTTGCGACCGAGAAGGAGCTGCACGCGCTCGGTGACCAACCGTGGCCGGGCGTCACGGTCGTGGTCAAGCGCGGGTCCCGCGGCTGCACCGTCCTGGAGGCCGGCGTGCGCAAGGACCTGCCCGCAGTGCCGGCAACCTTGATCGATTCGACAGGCGCGGGCGACGCATTCGCCGCCGGCTATCTGGTCGGCGGCCCCGCTCTCGCGCTCGAGGCAGGAGCCCGGTGCGCCTCGCATCTTGGTGCGATGCCGTGATGGATTGGTAGATGCCGATGTACGAAGCAGACCATCCTGGCCGACTGGCTCCAGACCGGCGACGTCAACACCCGCGACGAGACCGGCCGCATTCGCGGCTCCAGCCGCCGGCCCCGCTCAGGTCTTGGTGAGGACGAGCTGGAACTCCAGGGTGACTTCAGGCTGAACAGTGGTTATGGACACCTGGGGCGGTGAGATGCCGAAGTCAGTCATGTTGAAAGTGGTCGACCCATTGATCTGAGCCTGACTGCCATTCAGCTTTACCAGTGCCGTGACCTGCTCGGCCTTCGTTACACCGTGAATGGTCAGCTGGCCGGGGACCGTGACGGTCTCCGTACTGCCGCTCGGGAGGCTGGCAGGAAGGTTGACGCTCTGAGCCTGGAAGGTGGCTTCCGGGTACTGCGACACCGAGAGTGTCCTTGCCACTATGCGGTCCCGCTGCGAGACGTTGAACCCGGCGACCTGGTCGACACTCTGCAGGCTGGCCAGCTGAGCATTGAACTTGAGGCCCGTGGCCTGCACCCCACTGCCGGCCTCTTGTACGACCAAGCCGCCGGTTACCGAAGTGGTTCGAGCCACTGCCTCATGCTGGGAAGACTGCCCGGCGAACTGTTCTTTGACCCGATAGCCCGCCTGCGAGCCGCTGCCCACCGACCAGTTGCCGACCAAGCCTGCGCTGCTGACCGGACTTGCGCCGGGCGAACCAGGGGCGGCCGGGGTTGCCGAGGTGAAGGCAAGTGACTTGGGGGTCGTCCGGAGACCTGAGAAGAAGTACGCGTAGGCCGCGCCCAACCCGACCAGCAGGACGAGGACTACCGCTCCGACTGCCAGCACGATAGGTGGCTTCATAACGTCGTTCCTCCCCTGCTATTGGCCAGACTCCTCCCCTCCAAGTGAGAAACGATGGTCCGCCAGCCTGGGACATGGCTGAGAAGAACGTTTGCCTTTCCTGGGAATCGGCGGGCTTACCCGCGGTGAGTTCGAGCGGCAGGTCGTCTTCAGATTTCAGGTTCAGGCGGGCAGCGGCTTTGCTTCGGCCTGCTGCTCGAACAGGTGGATGACCTCTTCGACCGACAACCCCTTTGTCTCCGGGAGAAAGCGAACGATGAAGAGAATTGCAAGCAGGGAGAGACCGGCGAAGCAAACCATCACCCCCGCCAGGCCGATCGCCTGCTGCGCGGCCGGAAAAACCTGGATCAGGGCGAAGTTCGCCACCCAGTCGATGCTGGCGCCGATCGCCGCTGCCCGGCCGCGGACGGCAGTGGGAAAGACCTCGCCCTGAATGAGCCAGCCTGTGCCCCCCACCCCTATCGCAAAGCAGGTGATGAAGAGGGCGAACCCGATCATGACCACGACGATCTGGGGCACACCGGCCAGGAAAGCGACGCCCGCGCCCGCGAGCAGGATGAACACCGCCATGCCCGCGTAGGCGGCGATGGCGAGCGGCTTCCTGCCCACCTTGTCGATGTAGCGAAACGCGAAGAAGGTCGCCACAACGTTGACAGCGCCCAGAATCGCTGTGACCTGGACGCCGGCGACGGCCGAGGTGACCGCGTCCGAGTGCGGACCCTGGAAGAAGCCGGCCATCAGCTTGGGACCGTAGTAGAAGGGGATGTTGATTCCGGTGATCTGCTGGAAGATGAAGAAGACGCAGACCACTATCAGCGCCCGTTTCACACCTGGCGTCCAGTTGCTCTCCTGCGCATGCTTACCCTCTTCCTCCTCCAGCCGCTCAGCGGTCGCCCGCACCTCCTCCTCGGTGACGTCCATGCCCAGGATGCCGAGCGCCTTCCGCGTGTCGGCGAAGCGGCCGTGGAGCATCAACCACCTGGGCGATTCAGGCATGCGGGCTCGTAGGGCCAACCCGATCAGGGCGGGGACCGCGCCCAGGCCGAGCATCAGCCGCCAGTCGACGGTGCCCGCCGCTCCCGGTGCGACCTTCAGGATGATGATGGCGATGATGTAGGAGACCAGGATCCCCACAGTGATCATCCACTGCTGGATGATGCTGAGCGAGCCCCTGCGATCGCGAGGCGCGAACTCGCAGATGTAAGCAGTCGCGATGGCGGAATCCGCCCCGATGGCGAGACCGATGAGCGTGCGTGCAGCGAGCAGCATCTCGATGTTGACCGCAAACGCTGACAGGATCGCCCCCACCGCAAAGATGGCGGCGTCGACGATGAGCAGGGACTTTCGTCCGAAGCGGTCAGTTAACGGGCCGGCCGCGATCGCGCCCACCGCTGCCCCGATGGAAGCGCCGGCGACGAGATAGCCCTCAGCGAAGTTGGACAGCTTGTAAGGCAGGAAGCCGAGCGCCGAGCCGATGTTGGCTGTGTCGTATCCGAACAGAAATCCACCGATCGTCGCTAAGAGGCCCAGGTACCAGTAGAAGGATGTGGCGCCCTGGTTGTCCAGCCTGTCGAGAACGCCGCGGCTCTTACCGTTCGTCATCGCTCAACTCCCCTTGCTCAAGAGATTCCCGCAGGTTAACCTACCTCGTGGGCTGATTCGCTGCCACGCCCAACAGGAATCTGACCAGCCGGAGTTGCTTGTGCTAGTTAGATGTTTGAGCGCCGCGTCAGGGGTCGGGCCAGTCCTGCTTGGCGGTGGGGAAGAGGTCCTGCGAAGGTCCCTGGCCGCGCTTGTAGACCAGGAAGCTGCGGCGGTAGGTCATGATCACCTCGCCGTCCTGGTTCACGCCTCGTGTCTGCACCGCGACTATGCCCGCGTAGGGCCGAGATGTGCTCTCGCGCTTTTCCAGCACGCGGTTCTCGACGTAGATGGTGTCGCCCGCGAAGACCGGATGGCTCAGCTTGATGTCTGTCATCTCGAGGTTCGCCAGTGCATTCTGACTGACCTCGCTCACCGACATGCCCAGCACCAGCGCGATTGTGAAGCCGGAGTTGATGAGGATCTTGCCGAAGGGTGTCCGGCCGGCGTAGTGGGCATCGAAGTGGATGGGGTTGCTGTTCATGGTCAGCATGGTGAGGAAGGCGTTGTCCGCCTCGGTGACAGTTCGGCCCAGGGGAAACTGGTAGACGTCGCCGATCTCGAAGTCCTCGTAGAAGCGGCCCCGCCACCCCTGCCTCAACGTCATCTCTGCGATGCTAACGTCATCGTGCCGAACGCCAACGCGCGCACAGTGACCGAGCAGATGAAGGCTGAAGACGAAGTCGTGGACCTCTGCCGGGAACTGCTCCGATTCGACACCTCCAACCCGACCAGCAATGAGCAGGCGGCGGCCGATTGGGTGGCTGAGAAACTTCGCGAGGTTGGGCTCCAGCCCGAGCTGCTGGCCGCAGAACCTGGCCGGACGAACGTCGTGGCTCGCCTGCCCGGCGCGGATCGGGAGCGGCCGGGCTTGGTCGCCCACTCTCATCTCGACGTGGTTCCGGCAGTGGCGACCGATTGGCGGCAGCCGCCCTTCGCCGGGGTCATCGCCGACGGCGAACTCTGGGGGCGGGGCGCTCTGGACATGAAGAGCTCCGGCGCGATGTACCTGGCTGCCGTGCGCGCCTACGCGCGCTCGGGCCGCCGGCCGGCGCGCGACGTGGTGATCGCGTTCACCGCCGACGAGGAGGCCGGCAGCCGGCTCGGCATGGCCTGGCTCGTGAAGGACCAGCCACGGCTGTTCCAGAACTGCAGCGAGGCAGTCAGCGAGATCGGGGGCTTCAGCGTCAGCCTGGCCGGCGACCAGCGGCTCTACCCCATCCAGACGGCGGAGAAGGGAGGGCTCCAGCTTGTGCTGCGAGCGTCGGGCCGGGCGGGGCATGCTTCGATCCTGAACGCCGACAACCCCATTCCCCGGCTCTGCGCCGCCGTCGCCCGCCTCACCGAGACTGTGCAGCCACTGCTGTACATCGAGGCCAGCCGGTCGTTCCTCAAGGGCGTCGCGGAACTTCTGGGCGAGCCGTTCGACGAAGCCCGGCCCGAGCTGCTGACCAGGCACCTGGAAAGCCTCGGCCCGATGGTCGAGTCCTCGCTGCGCAACACCATTCAAGCGACGATTTTCAATGCCGGCTACAAGAACAATGTGGTGCCGGGCGAGGCCGCTGTGCGGCTGGACTGCCGGGTGGTGCCCGGTCACCGGGCGGGAGTGGTGGAAGAGATTGACCGCATAGCCGGGCCCGGCATAACTGTTGAGGTGGAGATGGCGGGCGATGGCGTCGAGGTCCCTTACCAGGGCCGGACCTTCGAGGCCATGCAAGAGGCCCTGCGCAGCGAAGATCCCGGGGCAGTCATCCTGCCCTACTGCATGTCTGGCGGCACCGATGGTCGCTTCCTGGCTCAGATCGGGATCCACTCATTCGGCTTCTCGCCCCTGCGCCTGCCGGAGGGCTTCGACTTCACAGGCCTGATTCACTCAGCCGACGAGAGGGTGCCCGTGGAGGGACTTCGCTTCGGCGCCCGGGTTGTTGACCGCTTTCTGGCAGTGGCCTGACTGCGGGAGTCTGACTTCACATCTCGATGGGTTTGCGAAGAGGCTTTCTGGCGCACAATTCGGGTCGCTTGAACACGCAACGCGGCCCCTGGGCCGGGCGGGAAACGAGGCTGAGCGCGATCGAGATCGATCGCACCAGCGCGCTCCTCAGCCTGCTGCTCGCGGGGGCGATAGTGCTGCCAGCGCTCCTCTTTCGCAGTCAGCGAATCCAGCTCGACTGGTTCGTCCCGGTCGCCGACGTGGTGGCGATCGGCTGCCTTGTCATCTGCCTCGTAATGGCAGCGCTGGACGCCTTGCTGCGCCGCGAGACACGTTCTCTGCCCATCCTCGCCCTCTCGATGGCGCTGGGACTGCTCTGGATCAGCCACTTCCTGGCCTTCCCAGGCACGCTTCCGGGCAACAACGTGGCCCTCAAGAGTCAAATCGCGGCTTGGATCTTCCTGACCGTCAACCTCCTGACGCCAGCATTCCTGGCGGTGACCTTCCTCTACAGGTCCCGCCCGCTGCGCTCCAATCCTCTGAGCGCTGTGGTCAGAGCCACGGCTGCCGGCGCCGCTGTCGGCCTCGGCGCCTGCTTCCTTGACGTCCTGCTGGCGGCTTCCCCAATCACCAGGGTGGTGATGTCCGACTCCTTCACGCCGCTCGCTTCGCTGCTGGGAGCGGCCGGCCTGGTGCCGGTGATATTCGCCTTGGGACTATTCTTGACCGGTCACCACGGTGATGAGCGCGTCGTCAACGGCGTGGTTGCAGCCTTGGTCTACGCTGGCGCGGCGGCCTCCGTCATGGTTTTCGTGCCTGGGCGGTTCACTACCCTGTGGTACGGCGTGCACACACTGCCGGCGCTGGTGGCGGCTGCCCTGCTCACAGGCGAGCTGGCGCTCTACGAGCGGTCGGCCCGGCTGGGTGTCGCCACCGCCGAGCGCCTGGCGATAGGCGTTGCAGCCGCCTCGGACCTCGGTCGGTCGCTGGAGGCGCAGCAGGTGGCGGCCCGGGTACTCGGGCATTCTGTGCGAGCGCTGGACGTTCAGGGCGGCTTCGTCGGGCTTCTCCGAGGAGACGTCATCGAAGTCCGCGCGGCCGAGGGCCGCCCCGGCGAGGTTCCGGTGCCTGGAACTGACCTGCCGGTGGCTGGCAGCTCGTTTCTGGCCCAGACGATCGCCGCGGCGGGGCCTGTCATCTTCAACGATGCGCCCGATTGGCCCGGCGCCGCCGAAGGGCAGGCGAGGTCGCTCAGAGTGCTGAGCGCTCCCCTCTCGATCTCCGACCGCGTCATTGGGGTTCTTGCCCTCTGCCGGGGTGACCGCTTCCAATCCGCGGACCTGGAGACGATGGCGATCCTCGCCAGTCTGGCTGCCCTGGCGCTGCAAAATGCGACGCTCTATGAAGCGAGCCAGGAGGCCAGCCAGTCCAAGGACACTTTCCTCAACATGACCGCCCATGAACTCCGTACGCCGCTGGCGGTGGTCACCGGGTACCTGTCGATGCTCACGACTGGTGATTTCGGCGCCCCGCCGCCCAGCTGGGCGAGGCCGATATCGATCCTGCAGGCCAAGGTCACAGAGCTTGCCCGGCTGGTTGAAGGCGTGATCGCGGCCAGCAAGCTGGAGGCCAACATGCTGGCTCCCCTGAGCCAGCCCGTCAACCTCTCTGACTGCGTCAATGCGGCTGTCGAACGCGCCCTGCCAGCCGCCTCCATGCGGGGTGGCCGGGTCCGCTTCGAGGACCCGGAGGAGGTCGTGCTGGTCGATGGGGACCTCGAGTTCGTGGGTCGCATCCTGGACAACCTGATCATGAACGGGCTCAATTACTCGAGCGGCAAACCGGAGGTTCAACTGCTGCTCCAGCAGGAGGGCGAGTGCGTGCAGCTAATGGTCAGTGACAGGGGCGTCGGGGTGCCTGAGGAGGAGCGCGAGACAATCTTCGAGCGCTTCACCCGGATCGACCACTCGGAGCTCGGCTACCCACCGGGAACAGGACTCGGCCTCTACTTGAGCCGCTCGCTGGCTGAGAAGATGGGCGGCCGATTGGAGCTGCAGCAGAGCGCAGCCGGAGAAGGGTCCATCTTCTGCCTGACGCTTCGCCGGCGGGAACGGGAACACGACTCCAACTCAGCAGCTGCGGCTGCCCCGAGAACAGCTACTCCGGTTCGTTGACGCGAGCTTCCAACCGCCCGAAGTCCAGCTGGACCACAACTTCACCGCGCCTGTAGCGCCAGACCCCGGTGGGGGCGGCCAGCGGTTCATAACCACCCTCAAGCCGACCCTTGACCCGGATCAGCTCGCGGGTGAGGTTCAATACCGAGCCTGGCTTCTGCCGCTGGACCTCAACGTTGATCAGCGGGTCGGGCTCAAGCGGTAGCCAGGGTTCGCCGCTGGTAAACCCGCCCTTCGCCTCGGCGTTCCAGCGCATGGGCGTGCGCTGTGGGTCGCGGCTGGGGGTTGCGCAGTCACGTACGCTTTCATCCGGCACCTGACCATCCCGCAACCCAATCTCATCTCCCTGGTAGAGCACTGTGGCGCCAGGCAGCGTGAGCAGCATCGTCAGCGCCAGGCGAACCCGTCGCTCGTCGCCCTCAGCCCAGCGCGTCGCCAGGCGGGAGACATCGTGGTTGGAACCATGCCAGACAGCTTCCGCCGACTCTGGCAGTACAGCAAGAGAGCGCTCCACGGTTGTCCGTAGAGCGTCCATCTCGAACGGTCTGAAGACCAGCATGAAGTTGAGCGCCAGCTGCAGCTCGTCGTCCCGACCGTGATACGCAGCCCACTCCTCGGCGTCGAAGAGGTGCACCTCGCCCATCAGCAGCCGCTCCGGCACGTACGCCTTCGCGATCTCGCGCCAGCGTCGATAGATCTCATGCACCTCCGGCTGCCGGGCGCTGTAGCGATTGCTCAGGCCGGCCAGCTGCTGCCAGGGCGGGTCCTGCTCGGTCGCGGCCGGATTGTCCCGTAGTCGCCGATCCTTGACCAGCGCGTGCGCCACGTCGATGCGGAAACCGGCGACGCCCCGATCGAACCAGTACTGAAGGATCAGTTCGAACTCCCGCTGGACGGCTGGGTTCCACCAGTCGAGGTCAGGCTGCCCTGGCAGGAAGTTGTGCAGATAGTATCTGCCGGTTGCTTCATCCCTGGTCCAGGCAGGCCCCCCGAACGCAGCCAGCCAATTGTTGGGCCTGTCAGTCCAGACGTAGCGGGTCAAGCGCAGCTCGGGATCGCGGAACCAAGGGTGCTGGTCGGAAGTGTGGTTCGGCACCAGATCGAGCAGCACCTTGATGTTTCGACCGGCTGCCTCGGCGATCAGAAGGTCCAGATCGGCCAGGCTGCCGTAAGCAGGGTCGACCCGGTAGTAGTCCGCCACGTCATAGCCGAAGTCGCGGTTGGGCGAGACCATGATGGGGCTCAGCCAGATCGCGTCCACACCGAGCCACTGCAGGTATTCAAGCCGGCTCCGAATGCCCGGCAGATCACCTATGCCGTCAGCGTTCGAGTCGAGGAATGAGCGCACGTAGATGTGGTAGATGACGGCGTTGCGCCACCACCGCTCCCTAACTGTCGCTGGCCTGGAGGGCGCCAACGGTTTGCTGCTCACGGCCGTACCTGCCGACGATCAGGCCGCGCGCGGCGATTTCAGCCTGAGCTGGGCCGCTCCATCGTGACGTTGCCGTTGAGGACGGCACCATCTTCTATGACCAGGCGCGCAACTCGAACATTGCCGTTGATGATGCCGGAGCCCGACACCTGAAGACGTTCCCGAACGGCGGCTTCGCCCTCGAAGTTGCCCCGGACTGTCAGATTTCGGCTCTCCAGCCTCACCTTGGCGTTGGCATCAGCGTCTACTGTGCAGTCCCCCCCGAGCGTCGCTTCGCCTTCGAGCAGGCCCTGCACCCGCAGGTCACCGTGGTATACGAGCTTGCCGACCAGCTGATCCTCCGGGCCGAGTGTGATGCTGCCACCCGCCGGCTCAGCGCGGATCTTCGACCCGCGGCTGTGGCCAGTCGCCTCGTCAGTCGCCATGATTCCCTCAGTGTCTACCATTTGTCTCTCTCCTGGATGCCGCGTGCCACAAAGCGGGCCGCTTCAGCAAGCTTGGGGCGGCGCCAACCATAATGGGCGCTTCGGCGGCGATAGTTCTCCCAGCCGCCTCGGGGCGGCCGACTAGCATCCTACTGGAGGACGGGGTTGCTGCTCTTCCAGTGTTGAAAGGGCAGATTGTTGAAGGCAGCCGAGGGCTGCCGCTCGGGGCGAAAGAGGCGGAAGAGTGATTGGAAGCACGGGAACTGGACACTAACTTGCAGGCACCAGCTGTGGGCAGCCGGAACAGTCCGCGCCCCGGAGCGGCGGTGGCCGAGTTCTTCGACTCCTGCGCCGAGTCGTACGAGGACTGGGCGGCGGGGCTACGACCACGAGTGGCCACCCGGCTGCTGGAGCTCGTGAAGCCTGAGCCCGGCGCGATCTGCCTGGATGTCGGCTGCGGCACGGGACTGGTCGCCAAGCCGCTGGGGAATCTGGTGGCACCCGAGGGACACGTGATAGGCATCGACATCTCGGCCGGCATGCTCGAATTGGCTCGCGGTGGGGCGCCTGGAAACCTGAACTATCAGCGGCTCAGCGCCGAGCCCGACCTCTGCTTTCGCGATGCCAGCTTCGATCTGGTGACCTTCGGCGACTCGCTCGCCTACCTCCGTGATCCCTACAGGTCGCTGAGCGAGGCGCGTCGCGTGCTGCGGCCAAGCGGCCGGATCGGCATCTCAGTCCATCGCCGATCGCTGGATACGCTGGCCCAGCAGGTCTTCTTCGGGGTGCTGGACGAGTTCGCGGGAGAGCAGCCCATCGCCCTCCGCCAGCCGCGCAACCAGCGCTCCCTGCTGGGCGAGGCCGGGGTGCTGAACGGCATGCTGGAGGATGTGGGATTCACCGAGATGACTGAGACGACTTTCGTCACAGGCGGCCGCGTTCGCTCTGCGGCCGAGTGGCTGCACATGATGGCCGGGGCGGGCCCCCGCCCGTACGCGCTCCTCCACAGCCTCGGCCTCCACTTTCGCCAGCGAATCCTCCAGGCCGTCCAGTCTGAGATGAGCCGGCTGGGCGAGGATGCCTTCCATTACCACCTCGCCTACACCATCGTGGCCGCCACAGCTGCGCGGGGCTGACGAATGGTGATGCTGGAACGAGGCAGTTTACTGGTCGCCACGCCGGCCATCGCCGATCCCAACTTCGAGCGCACTGTGATCCTCCTGCTGGCCCACTCAGCCGAAGGCAGCCTGGGCGTGATCCTGAACCGGCCTTCCCAGCTCACCGTCCATGAGATGGCGCCCGCCTGGAGTACTGTCTCGAGCGAGCCGGCGGTTATCTTCCTGGGCGGCCCGGTGTCTCCGGAGTCGGTCATCCATCTCGCTTTGGCCCGCGACGGCGAGGCGCCCGATGCGTGGCTGCCGTTGCTCGATCGGCTGGGTGTGGTGGACGCGAGCGCTGATCCCGAGCAGCTCCGCCGGCCTCTGAGCCAAGCGCGAATCTTTCTGGGCTACGCCGGCTGGAGCCCCGGGCAGTTGAAAGAGGAGATCGACAGCGACGGCTGGTACGTCCTGCCCGGCAGGCCGGCGGACGCCTTCTCCGGCCGGCCCGAGCTGCTCTGGAGCCGGGTCCTGCGCCGGCAGGGTGGCGAGCTGGCAATCGTCGCCACGTACCTCTCCGACATCGAGCTGAACTGACAGAAACGAAGGAAGCTCAGACGCCCTGCCAGCGGGCCGGGCGCTTGGCGAAGAAGGCTTCCAGACCCTCCTTGAAGTCGGCGCTCAGATAGGCCTCCACCACCAGGTCCGAGCCGCCCTCGGCGGGCATGAGCTGGGCGGCGATGCGGCGCAGCGCCAGCTTGGTGGTTCGCATGGTGATGGGCGCGTGCCCAGCCAATGTGGCGGCGAGCTCCTCCGCCCGAGGCAGGAGGGCCGCCTCGTCAGCTGTCACCTCGCTCAAGAGGCCCGCCTGGAGGCATTGCTGAGCGTCGAGCAGCTGCGCGGTCAGCAGAAGGTGTTTGGTCCGGGCCACACCCAGGATGGAGACGAGCCTGACGAAGTTGCCCATCGAGAGCGTGTTGCCGAGAGTGCGGGCAATGGGCACACCCAGTCGGGTGCTGGGAGAGCCGAGGCGGAGATCGCAGGCGAGCGCCAGGGCGGCGCCGCCACCAGTGCAGGCGCCCTGGATGGCGGCCACCGTGGGGATCGGGATCGACTCGACGGCTGTCAAGACTGACTCGATACGTTCCTCGTAGGCGAGAGCGTCGGCAGCCGTCTTGAACTCGTGGAACTGGCTCATCTCCGTGCCCGCGGCAAACGCCTTGCCGCCCGCACCGCTCAGGACGAGCACCGTGAGCGAGCGGTCCTGGCCGGCCTCCTGGGCCACCTGCCGCAGCGCGTCGTACATGGCGAAAGTGATTGCGTTGCGGCGCTCCGGCCGGTTGAAGGTCAGCCAGCCGATCTCGCCCTGAGCGCCGCGCCGCTCGTAGAGCAAGTCACCGGCCGCCAGCTCAGTCATGGCTTCAACCGTAGCAACCGGGGCAGGCGAGCCTCCTCAGCACTGCGCCCCACCAAGCCATGCTCCGCGCGAGGCAGCTGCCCGAGCCGCGTGGTCGTGATGCGCCACTAAGCGACGATGGAAGGGATGGAGCCATCCCGCCGTCTCGCCGTGGCCTGGGGCGGCTTCGTCGCCCGCCACAAGTGGTACGTGCTGGCCGCTTGGCTGCTGCTGGTGTTGGGTTTGGCAGGCTTTGCCGCCTCGACGGCGCGCCAGCTCTCGCCGGCCGGGTTCGAGACCGACACCCAGGCCGCTCGGGCGGCGGATGTCCTGAAGGCCGAATTCCCAGAGCGGCGGGCGCCGGCGCTGGCAGTGGTCTTCCAATCGGACTCGGCAGCTCTGGAAGACGCCGCTTATAGCTCCCAGCTGGCGGCTTGGCGCCTCGACCTGGAGCGTCTCGCCGGGGAGACTTCGGCTCCCCAGAGCCCGACAGTGGTGGTCGGGCCGATTCCGAGCCAGGACCGGCGGACGGCTGCCCTGCTGCTGGAATCGAATGAACAGCCCGCTTACTTCCTGGCTGCAGCTCGGGAAGCGAGCGGCATCCACCATGAAGGGCCGGCCCGGGTGTTCATCGGCGGTTTTGCCGCCGTTTACAACAACTTCGTCATGCACTCCGAGCAGGATCTGGCGCAGTCGGAACGCCTCTCCGCTCCGCTCGCCCTGCTCCTGCTGCTCTTGGTGTTCGGCGGGGTGGTCGCCGGCGCGCTGCCTGTGCTGACCGGGCTGGCCACCGTCACTGTGGCCCTGGCTCTGCTCGGCTTCGTAGCCCGGATTCACACGGTTTCGGTGTTCTCACTCAACGTCACCTCGGTGGTCGGCCTGGGGCTGGGCATCGACTACTCCCTGCTCGTCGTCAACCGCTTCCGCGAGCAGCTGCGGGCCGGCGCCGAACCCGAGGCGGCGGTCGCCAGGACGGTGGGCACAGCCGGTGTGGCCACTGTTGTATCGGGCGGAACGGTAGCGATCGGCTTTGGTGCCCTCATGCTCTCGCACCTCAACGTGCTGTGGTCGATCGGCCTCGGCGGCTCGCTGGTGGCTCTCGTCTCGGTCCTGGCGTCGCTGACCTTGATCCCGGCTCTCCTGGCGGTGTTCGGCGCCCGGGTCGACTCCCTGGCGCTGCCCTTCACGCGCAACCGCAGTTTGGCCGGGTTCTGGCGCGGTCTGGCCGGCAGCGTCATGCGCCGGCCGCTGGTCTTCATAGTCATCACGTTGGGAGTGATCCTGCTGCTGGCGTCGCCCGCCCGCGCGCTCCGGCCCGGCGTGCTGGGCTCGGAGTCTCTGCCGCCTGACGACGGCGCTGTGCAGGCCCAGGCTCTCGGGGAGAACCGCTTGGGCTTCGCGCGGCAGCAGCCGGCCATTCTGGTCGCCCGCGGCGTGCGTGATCTGAAGCAGGCGCGAGAACTCGAGGCAGACGTCCGCAGCGCCGCCGGCGCCCAGCCAGTGACCGGGCCTGGGGACGTACCGCCCCAACAGTTGGGCCTGTACTTCAAACCTGGCTACGCGGTGTACGAGGTGAGCTCGCCGGGAGACGTCAACGACCCCAGCACGCACCTGTGGCTGGACAGGCTCCGAGGCGCCAGCTGGCCGCCCGGTGTGACAATGCTGATCGGCGGTGAGCCGGCGGCCTATCAGGACTTCCTGAACGTCCTGGCCGGCGATGTGCCGCTGGTGATCGGCGCGGTGCTGCTGCTCACCTTCCTATTGCTCGCGATCGCCTTCCGGTCGGTGGCGCTCCCGCTGAAAGCTGTGCTGATGAACCTGCTCTCGGTGGCCGCCGCGCTGGGCGTGCTGACCTGGGTCTTCCAGGAAGGGCATCTCGCGGCCCAGCTGCGCTTTCAGACCGCCGGCTTCACCGACGCCACGGTGCCTGTGATCATCTTCGCCGGGCTGTTCGGCCTCTCCATGGACTACGAGGTGTTCCTGCTCAGCCGAATTCGGGAGGAGTGGCTGAATGGCCGCTCGAACGCCGAGGCGGTGGCGGCCGGGATGGAGCGAACCGGCCAGGTGATCACCTCGGCGGCGTTGATCCTGGTTGCCGTAACGAGCACGCTGGCGCTGAGCCAGCTGTCTCTGAACAAGGGCTTCGGCCTGACGTTTGCGGTCGCCATCCTCCTTGACGCCACGCTGATCCGCCTGCTGCTTGTGCCGGCGATGATGAGGATCCTGGGGGACCTCAACTGGTGGCCCATGCGCCGACAGGCTCTGCGCCGAGCCACCTGAGAAGGCACACTTGAGCCGGTTGAGATTCCGGCAGCGAGAGTTGAAGGCTTGAGAAGCGAAATCCCCGCGCGGGTGAAGAGCCTGAGGGCAGTGGTGGTGCTCGGCAGCCTCAACACGGATTTCGTGCTCGGCGTGCCGCACCTGCCCCGGCCCGGGGAGACTGTGGCGGGCGGCTCGCTGGCCACTCACTCCGGCGGCAAGGGTGCCAACCAGGCAGTGGCAGCCGCGAAGCTGGGAGCCGCGGTGGCGATGGTCGGCCGGGTTGGCGACGACTCCTTCGGGTCCGGTCTCCGCGGCAGCTTGGCGGACGCGGGCGTCGACGTCGGCGGGGTGGAGGCCGACCCGGCGGCGGCCAGCGGGGCAGCGCTGATCCTGGTCGACCCCCAAGCTGAGAACGCAATAGCCATAGCGCCGGGCGCCAACGCGCAGGTCGGGCAGGCGGATGTTGACCGTGCGCTGAGCCTTCTCAGCGCCGGTGATCTGCTGGTCCTGCAGCTCGAGATACCCCTGGCAGCGGTCGAGCACGCAGCCCGCCAGGCACACGAGCGAGGAGCTCGCGTGCTGCTCAACGCGGCTCCGGCGGCCTCGCTCAGTGACGACCTGCTGCGCACTGTCGAGGTGCTGATCGTGAACGAGGATGAGGCTGGCTCGATCTCGGGCTTGGCGGGCGAGCAGGCCGGCCGCGAGCTCAGACGCCGGGGTGCCGGCGCCGTCATCACCACGCGGGGCAGCCAGGGCGTTGTAGTCGAAGACGAGCGCCGGATCGAGCTGCGGGCGCATAAGGTCACAGCTGTCGACACCACTGCCGCTGGCGACGCCTTCGTCGGCGGCCTGGCCGCCGCCCTCGCTGCCGGGGCCGATCTGGCCACCGCTGCGCGACTGGGGAGCGCGGTGGCGGCCGTGGCAGTCACGCGGCCGGGCGCTCAGTCATCCCTGCCCGATCGGGAAGAGCTGCTCAGGGTCACTGGGCTGGACTGGGAAGCGGCCCTGGCCCAAGCCTTCACAGCAGCGCACAGCAGGTAAGGAGGTACGCGCTCGTCTACCTCGTCATCACGTGCGCCGATGCTGCGGTGGACCATGCTCAATCGACGCTCCCTCGGCCGAGCCACCCTGGAGGTTCCTTTAGTTGCCTGACAAGCTGCCGGTCCTGCTCGACTGCGACACAGGCATCGACGATGCCCTGGCCATTCTGTACCTCGTGAACAGCGGCCTCTGCGATCTTGTCGCCGTGGGCAGCGTGCACGGCAACGTCACAGCGCTCACGGGTGCTCGGAACACGATCCGGGTCCTGGATGTGGCGGGGCTCTCGGGCATCCCGGTGGTCGTGGGGGCGGACCGGCCCCTGGCGCAGCCTGTCGACATCTCGGCCCACATCCACGGGGCAGACGGCCTGGGTAACACCAACCAACCGGCCCCCAGCGCCGACCCGGCTCAGGGAGAGGCGGCGCAGCAGATCATCCGCCTGGCGCGTGAGCGACCGGGTGAGCTGACCCTGCTGGCCATCGGGCCGCTGACCAACCTCGGTCTCGCGCTGCTGCTGGACCCCGACCTGGCCAAGCTGATACCCCACGTAGTGGTCATGGGCGGAGCGGCCATCGCACCCGGCAATGTGACAACCCACGCTGAGGCGAATATCTGGCACGATCCGGAGGCGGCCAACCTTGTCTTCACAGCCGGGTGGCCGGTGACCATGGTGGGGCTCGACGTGACCATGAAGACGCTGCTTAGTGAGGCCGATCAGAAGCGCATCGAAGACTCCCAGCGCGACACTGCCCGTTTCTCCTGGGACATCCTTCAGTTCTATCTCGACCGCTACCAGGAGTTCATGGGTTTCCGCACCTGCGCCTTGCATGATCCGCTGGCCGCCGGCATAGCGCTTGAGCGTTCCTTCGCCACCTACCGGAAGGCGGAGCTTCGGGTGGAGCTGCGGGGTGAGCACACGCGGGGCATGACTGTGGCCGACCTGCGCCCGGGCCGTCAGGCAGAGAGCCCTGTCGAACTCGCTCTCCAAGTCGACGCGGAAGCCTTTCGAGAGAAGTTCCTGGACACGATCTGCTGAGGGAGCCAGTCCTTCGGCGGCGGAGGTAGCTCATGGGCAGCCGGTTTCTCTGCAGCTGGGACGTTGTCATGGAGGGCTCCCGCTGGCTAAGCTCTGGCCATGGCATCCGAAGCCGAGTTGAAGCAGCTTCTGACCCGCCTGCGGCGCGATGCTAGGGAGGCGGAGCGGTTCAGGGCTGAGCTGGCACGCTCACGCGAGCACTTGGCGGCAGCGGAAGCTGAGCTGCTGCAGCTCAAGGCGGCCGAGGCTCAAGTCCGAAGGAGCGCCGGTGACCTGCGCCGCGGCTTGGAGGAGGTGCTCCAAGTCGAGCACGGGAAGCGGCAGGACCGGCGGCTCGGCCGCGCCCAGCGCCTCGCCGGCCGGGCCCTGGCCCGAGCCGACAAGCCGGCGGCCGGCAGCCGCAGAGGCCAACGTGGGAGCCCCGACGGGGGTCGCTCCCAGCTGAAGACAGGCTGAGCAGCCAACGTCGCCTGTACCATCGCCGCGGCCCATGAACAGCACAACAGTCCTGCCCACGCGCGGGGGCCGACGCCAGCGCCGGTTGGGAGCGCGACGCCTCTTGGGGCTGGCGCTGTTGCTGGTCGGGCTGATCTTGCTCGGGCTGGCTGGCGGTGAATATCTGCAGGCCGCCAACGAACAGAGGCAGCTCGACACCCGCTGGAGCCAGATTCATGACACGGGCGTCACGCCGCCTCTCCCAGCCGGGCAGGTGCCGCCCGCCAATGATCGGGCGCAAGATGGCATCGCCTTTGCCATCCGGGTGCCGAAGTTCGATTATCGAGCGGCCATAGCGGAGGGTGTCAGTCTCAAGGTGCTGGCGGCCGGCCCGGGTCATTATCCGAGCACCCCCTGGCCGGGGCAGCACGGGAATGTAGGGGTCGCCGCTCACAACGTTTACTGGATCAAGTTTGGGGACCTGCAGCCTGGCGACGAGGTCATCCTGGAGACGCGCTGGGGGGACTACCACTACAGAGTCACAGAGCGCCAGATCGTGCAGCCCAACGACACCCGACCGCTGGCCCAGACGGGGCCGGACCGCACCACTCTGACCACCTGTTGGCCGCTCTGGGCCGGCAGCTTGGCGCAGCAGCGCTTGGCGATCACCGCCGTGCAGACGGAGGCGCCACAGCGTTAGAGCCGGCATGCTGGACGATCCGGAATCTGTCTGGGTGGCGAACCGGGGCGGCGCCTGCACGGCGGCATCGGTGCTGGCGGCGCTGCGCTTACTGGGACTGAAATCCCCACTTGAGCTGGGCGAGGTCACGCTCGCTCTCGGCGCTCGTCAGCCCTTCGGCCCTCCTGTTCTTCTTGACTACTTCGGCTTGCCCGGGCGCAGAGCGCGCCTGGATCGCCGGATCGAGGCCTTGGCCGGTGAGCAAGGCCTTGCGGTCAGGGCCCTGACCCGGCCTACCCTCCCGGGGCTGCCGGTGCGGCCGGCGAAGGACGAGCTGCTGGTGGCCAACCTAGCCTGGGGCCAGGAGAGGCCAGGGGTGTATGGCTCCTGGGGCTGGAACATTCTGCGACCGCACACATACTCGACCGGCGGCCACAGCGTGCTGCTCACGGCTGTGGAGGGGCGCCAGTGGCTCGTTTTAGATCCCAACCATGCCGGCCTTCAGCGCTGGCCCCGGCCGGGCGTCGCCGTAACCCTGACCAGGATTCACAGGGCTGCGAGATCGAGCCGCTAAGCCCGCCGGGTCCCCGAGTAGCTAAGACGCTCTTGTTTGAGGTCGTCCTCCCCCCGCCCCGGGGGGAGGCAGCTGGGGGGCTTTGGATTGCAGGCTGGACCAGAGCCGCCATGTCGGTCCTGGGCTCTCGCCGCATCTCCTGGGCGCCCGAGAGGGGTTTGACGGACGGTGGACGCAAAGGTCTCACCGCAGGGCGGCGGGGGCAAGGCGGGCCGCTGACGCCCCCTCCGAGCCTTCCCCCGCGCCGCGGGGGGAGGACGCAAAAATGCCTGCTCGGCTTCTCAAGATCTCGGGACCGGGCGGCTTAGCCCGCCGTCCTTGACGGCGTGGCCGATGTACAGGATCGAGGTGTCGCGGCTCAGCTTCATGACTGCGCGCTCGCCCAGCTCCACCGCGGTCAACCGGCCTCGCTTCTGTTGGCGCAGGAAGCGCAGGAGGGCCAACGGGCCGGCGGCGGGTTGGAGGCCCGTGTAGCCAAGGCTGCGCAGGCCGTGACGCCCCAGACTGCTGACGAGCTCCGAGGGCCTGATGAACTGGTGCCAGTCATGGAGATCCTGGGGCATGATGGTCGTCCACGACCACTCCTGCAAAAGCTTGACCAGAACCAGGCGGCTCCGAAGGGTGCGGTTGATGGTGTCGTAGAGGTACAGGCCGCCTGGCTTGAGGGCACGACTGGTCTCTGAGATGACCTTCTCCAAGTCGTCCACGTGCTCCAATACGTCGCAGCAGCAAACGATGTCGAAGGACGCGTCGGGGAGCGGCAGTGCCTCTCCGCTGCCCGCCAGATACTCGATCTCCAACCCTCCACTCACCGCGTGATCTCGTGCCACCGCCAGCGATGCCTCCGCAGGGTCGATGCCGGTCACGCGGCCGCCGAGCCGCCCGAGCTCCTCTGCCAGCAGGCCGCCGCCACACCCTAGGTCAAGCACCGTCTTGCCCCTGAGATCGATGCCCAGAGACGCGGAGACACGCCCCAAATACTCCAGCCGGCCGGGATTGAGTGCTGTGCGGATCGCCGCGAGCGGACTGTCGTCGCCCCACCAGAGGTCGCCAGGCCGGTCGTAGATGCTGTTATCGACTGGCATTTGGTCTACTTTCCGGCTGACGATTCTCGGCCGAGGTCGAGCGCAGCTAACGCAGGCTCATCACTCAGCGAGCAAATCGGCCGGTCGGCCCTGCCCGGCCGCCTCCTGCCAGACACCGCGCACCACAACCGCCTGCAGCTCGAGATCCGCCCCCAGCACCACCAGGTCAGCCTGCTTGCCCACCTCAACGCTGCCCAGCCACTTCGCCAAGCCCAGCACCTGGGCCGGCACCTTGCTCGCGGCAGCGACCGCGGTGGGCAGAGACTGCCGAGTCTCTTGGACTGTGCGCCTAACCGCGCGATCCATGGTCAGCGTGCTGCCAGCGAGCGAGCCGCGCTCCTTCAGCGCGGGCCGACCTTCACTGACCCGCACCGCGAGCGAGCCAAGCTCATAGTCCCCATCCGGCATGCCGGCCGTCGCGATTGCGTCAGTGATGAGGGCGACGCGTCCCGGCGCGGCGTTGAAGACGATCTGGACCACCTCCGGGGCCACATGCACACCGTCGTTGATCAGCTCGCAGACGACCCGCTCATCGCTCAGCAGCGCGCCGACCGGACCCGGATCACGATGGCTGAAGGGACGCATCCCATTGAAGAGGTGGGTGCCGACCCGGGCCCCAGCCTCGATGGCAGCTGACACCTGCTCGCTCGACGCATCTGTGTGGCCGACCGCCGCCACCGCACCCGCCGCCACGGTTCGCCGGACCAGATCCAACGCCCCTGGCGCCTCCGGCGCCACTGTCACCATGCGGATGCAGCCCCTGCCGATCTCGAAGAGCCGGGCCAGTGCTTCTGGATCGGGCGGCAGCATGAACCGTGGATCCTGGGCGCCACAGCGCCGCCGGCTGAGGAACGGGCCCTCCAGGTGGCAGCCCAGCACTGCGGGCTCTTTCTGCTCGACCAGGGTCGCGATGCGGCGGACAGCTGCCTCCATCCGGACCAGAGGCGCGCTGACGAGGCTCAGCAGCAGTCCCGTGGTGCCGTGGGCACGGTGGTAGGCGACAGCTCGGCGCACCTGCTCCGGCTCGCCGTCCACCACTGAGGCGCCCCCGCCGCCGTGGACGTGCATGTCGATGAAGCCAGGTGCCAGAAAGGCGCCGGCCAAGTCACGGCGGGGACCGTCAGCGACCGGCCGAGGGCCGGCCTCGACCGCCTCGATTCGGCTGCCGCTGATACGCAGCCAGGCCTGATCGACGACTCCAGCGGGCGTGACGAGGCGCGCATTATGGAGAATCAGCGAGCTCACCTGGTGACGAGCTGCTCCAACTTCGTCACAGGCGTCTGCCTAGCATCTCCGGGCATTATGCGTGAGTCCTGCAGTGCTCTGGACGTGCCTGTGGTGGGCTAGAAAAAGGAGACGGTGGCCCGCTTGCGCGAACCACCGCTTCCCAGGGGAGCAAGGTCTTGGGGAGAGGCGGCGGCCCGCTTTCGCGAACCACCGCCTGTTGGGAGGAAGGGTTCTCCTGAAAAGGCGGCGGCCCACTTTCGCGAACCACCGCCGGCATGGGAGGAAGGGTGTTTTTCTTTCTACTGCTAGGACGCTCCAGCGTGGCGCATTGTTCAGTTGACACATGATTGAGGTTGGGCGCCAACCCGAAACCGGGCTTGCTGACTCTCGATGGTCCGGATATGAGAGTGCCAACCGCCATATAGGAGGACCGCAATTACAAAGGCTTGACACTGCGGTGACCACGGTGCGAGCGCCGCGCGGTTCAATGCTGACATGACAGTCGCCGCGCCCGAGGAAAGCAGCTCGGTTCCAGCCCAACCGCGTCGTGGCCGCATCACGCGGCGACAAGCGCTGGCGGCGGCCGTGGCCGGCGGGGCGGGGATCGGCGGCCTCCGGCTGCTGGCTCTGGCGCCAGCGGTACAGCAGGCACTGAGCGGCGGCCATGGCAGCGGTCTCGACTGGGTATCACCTCTCAACTCCGAGACAGCGCGGGTGAACCACCTCCTCCGCCGCACCACTTTCGGCGCCTCTGCCGCCGAGCTGGAACAGGCCGGCTCGGACGGCTACAACCGCACTCTCGAGCGGCTGCTGGAAACGCCGCCCCAGCAGCCGCCGCCCTACGAACTGCTCGGCGGCTACGGCGTCGGCCCGGCAGCGCTCCAGAACTGGTGGCTGCAGCATATGCTCACCAGCAAAACGCCGTTTGCCGAGCGGATGACGCTGTTCTGGCACAACCACTTCACCAGCGACTACCGGAAAGTCGGGGTCCGCGACCCCTTCATCTACTGGCAGAACCTGACCTGGCGGAACATGGCGCTGACCGATCTGGGCTCCATGCTGACCAAGGTCACCAGCGACCCGGCCATGCTGCGCTATCTCGATCTTGCGACCAGCACCGGCGCCAACCCCAACGAGAACTACTCCCGCGAGCTGATGGAGCTGTTCACGCTCGGTGTCGGCAACTACAGCGAGGACGACGTGCGGGCGGCTGCCGCGGCCCTGGCTGGTTGGCGGGAGCCCACAGCCGATGGCTCAGTCGAGGCAACGCTGGATCAGAAGAATGGCGTCACCCGCCGCTATCCCACCTGGAGTGGTCAGGCGTCAGGTCAGTTCGCTCCCAACCGCGCTTATCGGGGCGGCCCACTCAAGTTCCTCGGCAAGACTCAGGCCTGGAGCACCGAGCCTGTGCTGAAGCAGCTGTTGGCCGAGCCGGCGACAGCTGAATTCATCTCGCGCAAGGTGGCTGTCCACTTCGTGACGCCTCAGCCCGACGGTGGCTACGTCAAGCGGCTGGCGGATAGGTTCCGCTCCAGCGGCTACGACATGAGGACGCTGCTGCGAGAGGTCTTCACGAGTCAGGAGTTCACCACAGGCAGCTATCGAGCCTTGGTCAAGTCTCCCATCGAGTACATGGTCTCTGGGCTCAAGGCACTTGGCAATACAGGACCCCAGGCTGTCACCCTGGCCGGGGCCTTCTCTCATCTGATGGGACAGGTGCTGTTCGACCCGCCGGACGTGGGCGGCTGGCCGAACAACGACTCCTGGGTTTCTTCCAACACGATGCTGGCCCGGGTCAACTTCGCCACCGCGGCACTGACTCTGACCAAGCAGCTGCCCGCCGCCGGCTCCGCGCTCGGACACCTTGACTCCGTCTTGGGCAAGCAGACAGCCAGCCTGCTCAACCAGGCTCCAGACGACCACGCTCGCTGGTTCATCGCCCTGGCCTCGCCAGAGTTCCAACTGAAGTAGGTAAGACATGACTGAAGAGATTGGGATCAACCGTCTTGACCGCCGCTCCTTCCTCCGTTCGGGGCTAGTCTTCGGCGCCGGTGCCGCCGCCCTGGCGGCCGGCTACGCGGCAGTCCCTGACGCATTCGCCCGAGCCGTTTACGCCGCCAAGACCAACGGCGTCCAGAACGACCACGTGCTGGTCATGATCCAGCTTGCAGGCGGCAACGACGGCCTCCGCACTGTGATCCCGCTCACGGATCCCAAGCTTCACGATCTCCGGCCCAAGCTGGCCGGGATGTCGCTCGCGGGCGCTCTGCCCATCACCGCAGAGTTCGCTCTGAATCAGAACCTGAAAAATCTGAAGGGCCTCTGGGACCAGGGCAAACTCGCTGTGGTGCAGGGCGTTGGCTACTCCCAGCCCAGCTTCTCGCACTTCGAGTCGACGCGCATTTGGGAGACTGGCGATCCGTCTCTGCGCCAGGTCAACGGCTGGCTGGGCCAGACGTTGGCCCAGCACTACGACAGCGCGGGTCACCCCCTGACCGGCTGCGCCTGCGGCGCCACCGACACGCCGGGCGCCCTGCGCGATCTGCAGGCCACCATGACTGTGATCAGCGACCAGAAGAAGTACGGCTTCACTGGCGGCAGCGAGGTGGAGGCAGCCGTGGGCGCGCTCTACCAGGGCACGCCAGGCATCTACGGCGCGCTTTTCGACAGCTCCATCGCGACAGCTGGTGAGAGCGTCAACGCGCTGCGCACCTCAGCCGCCAACTACCAGCCCCAGGCCACCTATACCGATCAGGAGCAGCTCGTCTATTCGTCCAAGAACCAGCTTGCCTCAGCCCTGCAGCTGGCGGCCGAGCTCATCACGACAGGCACCGGCGTGCGGCTGCTCCACGTAACGCTGGGCGGCTTCGACACCCACTACACCGAACTGACGCGTCACGACGACCTGATGGGCTACGTCGACAGCGCGGTCGGAGCCTTCTACCAGGATCTGGCCGCCCACGGTATGGCGGACAAAGTGCTCATCGCCACCTGGTCGGAGTTCGGCCGCCGGCCCAAGGAGAACGCGTCGGGCGGCACCGACCACGGCTCCGCGTCGCCGGTGTTCCTGATCGGCAATCCCGTGAAGGGCGGCCTCTACGGTGCCGCGCCCAGTCTGACCGACCTCGATCCAACCAACAACCTCAAGTACACGGTGGATTTCCGCTCGGTCTATCAGGAGATCCTGGCTGGGCATCTTGGCGCCGACCCGAAGGAGATCCTGGGCCAGAGCTTCGACCGGCTGGGCGCTCTGCGGCAGCCGGCGCTGGCCTACTGAATGCGGCCCGCTGGACTGAAGGCGGCCACAACCTTGCTGACGGTGGGTTTCACCTGTCTGGCGGCGCTCTACGTCAACGCTCACGTGAAGAACGCCGCGGCGCCGCTGCATCCCGCTGTGGTGAACCGGCCCAGCGCTCCTGCGAGCCAGCCCGAGGGCAGCCTCAACCTCTCGCCCAGCGTGAAAACCGGCGACGTGACGCCGGTCACCTCGACGTATGCCTCCTAGCCTGTCCGGTCCCCGAGTAGCTGAGACGCTCTTGGTTGAGGTCGTCCTCCCCCGCCCCGGGGGGAGGTAGGTGGGGGGCCTTGGATTGCAGGCCGGACCAGAGCGGCCATTTCGGTCCTTGGGCATCTCGCCGCAGCTCCTGGGCGCTCGAGAGGGGTTTGACCGACCTTGGACGCAAGGTCTCATCACAGGGCGGCGGGGGCAAGGCGGGCCGCTGACGCCCCCCTCCCAGCCTCCCCCCGCCCCGCGGGGGGAGGACACAAAATGCCTGCTCGGCTTCTCAAGATCTCGGGGACCGGACATCCTAGCCTGTCCGAGCGGCGCTTTCAAGCGCTGGGCACTGACTGCCACGTGCTGGCGGTGGAAGCTAGCGCCGAACGGATGGACGGCGCAGTGGAGCACATAAGCGCTGCTCATCGGCGCTTCACCCGCTTCGAATCCGAGAGCGAGCTCAGCCGGCTCAATGCTGCGGCAGGCGGCTGGCACGCCATCTCCACTGACCTGGAAGCGCTCCTGCGTGCCGCCTTGCGCAGCTGGGAAGAGACTGCGGGCTGGGTGCACGCCGGCGTGCTGCCGGCGCTGCTGGCGGCCGGCTACACGAGGCCGCTGCGCCTCGGCCCCAGCCCGGCTCACGGGCCGCCGGGGCCGCCGCCGCCGCTGCCCACCATGCTCGCGGTCCTCCCGGGCAGGGCTCGGCTGCGGGCTGGCACCGCCATCGATCTAGGCGGCATCGCAAAGGGTTGGTTGGCCGATCAGCTGGCCGGCTGGCTGGCGCCGAACTGCCTGGTCAATCTGGGCGGCGACCTGTTCGCTCGGGGCGGCGGCCCGGACGACGCCGGCTGGCCGGTTCGAATGGCGGGCGTGACCCTGCTGCTGCGCGACCAGGGTGCTGCCACCAGCAGCAGCCAACGCAGAAGCTGGTGGTCGGCCGGCGGCCGGCAGCACCACCTGATCGACCCTCGCACGGGCCGCCCGTCCGAGAGCGATCTGGCCGAGGTCTCAGTGGTGGCCACCAGTGCTCTGGAAGCCGAGATGTGGGCCAAGACGGGACTTCTTCTCGGCTCGGAGCAGGCGCCCCTGCTGCTGATCGGCCGGACGCTCGGCTTCTGGCTGGGGATGCAAGGGGAGGCAGGCCTCCCCCTACAAAACCCCACCCGCCCCGCGGGACGGGAGACCTCGGTGAACGCACGCCTCCCCACCCAAGCTGTTTCGCTGAGCGACTGATGGATCAGCAGACGCTCTTTTGGGTGATCGGCAGGATCTCCGGCCTGGCCTCGTTTGCGACGCTGAGCCTCTCGCTCCTCACGGGCCTGGCACTCCGCACAGCCGTGCTTGACTTTCTCGGCCCCAACCGCGGCCTCCGCTCGCTGCACGAGTACACGGCGCTTCTCTGGCTTCCGCTGGGCGGCCTTCACATTGCCGGCCTGCTGCTTGACCAGACGGCTCGCGTAGGACCACTGGACCTGCTGGTACCGTTCCAGGCGCCCTACGACCCGCGTGGCCAACTTGCCATCGGTCTGGGAACGGTGACCCTCCAGTTGTTCCTTCTGGTCGCTCTGACCGGCTGGCTAAGGGGGCGCCTTTCGGGGCAGCTCTGGCGCTGGCTGCACCGCCTCTCCTACCTGGCGTTCGGCCTGCTCTTCCTGCACGCGGTTCTGGCAGGTACCGACTTCAGCGATCCGCTCGTCTCGGCGTTGACGTGGTCGATGGCAGGCGCGCTGGCGGTGCTCAGTCTCGCCCGCATGGTCTGGGGCAGGCTCCCCGCTCGCCGAGCCTAGACGGCCAGGGCCTCACGCAGCTCCAGGATCTGGGACCGGCCCGCCGCCTCGGAGTGCGGATCGGCAGGCTTGCCCTGCTGTTCACGCTGCCACTTGAGGCGGGCCAGCCGGAGCTGCGCGGTCTGCAGCCGGGTGAGCCTGCGGTAGGTGCGCCAGCCGCCCAGTGCGAAGGCTGCGTAGCGGCTGTCCAGGCGCCGCCAGGCGCTGAGCAGGACTGGAACCTCCCCCGCCCCGACCGCGCCGCTGGCGGCAGCCACCTCCTGCTCGAGCTGGCGGCGCAGACCCGCGCCCTCTACTTCCAGCCCCATCACCAGCACCAGCAGCACCACCACTGTGAAGGGGCCGGTCATGAGCACATTGCGCGCAGGGATGGAGATGAGCAGGAGCAGAGCGTTGCTGCTGGAGGTGGGAAACAGGGAAGCCCACGCGTCCCAGGAGAAGTGAGCGGCCACGGCCAGGAGGAGGCCGCCGAGGATGCTGAGGAAGCGCTGGTGCCGCTTGGGCAGCAAAGCTGCGGCTCCGATCCCGGCGCCGATCAGCGCCGTATAGGTGGGATGGCCCAAGAACATGCCCAGGACCTGCCTGATGAACCACTGCGCCACCCCAGCCGCCAGCGGGCCCACCCAGGCGGGCCCGGCTTTCGGGTCGGGGACCAGACCTGAGAACAGGTAGTAAAGGTGGGCGATGTACGTCATCGTCTCCAGAAAGTTGAATCCGATGCCGACAGCGGCACCGTAAACGATCCCCGCCACCACGCCCTGGAAGCGCTCGCGCAGGACGAGATAGAGCAGGAAAACCGCCACTCCCTTGGCCACCTCTTCGTTGCTGCCGGCCATGAAAGCTATCGAGAGCTCAAGTGGCTGGCCCGGCACCAGGTCGTAGTTGGCCATCTGCCAGAGCGTCTCCGAGAGCGACACCAGGAGCGTGGCCGCCAGGGCTCCCCAGACGAGCGCCGCCAGCAGATAGGGCCAGGGCTGGCTGTCATAGCGGTCGAGCCAGCGCACCGCCAGCACAGCCAGGCCGGCGGTGGGCGCGCAGGCGAGGCCGGCGACCAGGGCCACCTCGGGGCCGGCCAGCAGCAGGTAGGTGAAGACGTCCATCACCACCAGCCAGCCCAGCAGGCCGAGGCCGAAGAGCAGCAGCGCTCGTCGGAGATGGCTCGAGCGGCGATTTGGTTCGCGAACCGCTCGCAGGCCGTAGACCCCGCCGGCCAGCGCCAGCCCGCCGGCCACCAGCCCGAACCAGCCGGTCCACTGCGGCGCTCCGTGGGAGCGTACGTTCGCCACCGAGGTGACGGCCATGGCCACCAGGAGCAGCACGCCGATGGCGCCGGCGCCCAGGAAGGCGCGTAGGGGACGGGCGGGGCGGGAGACAGCGACCGTCATCTGTAGCGGTCGACGATGACACTGGTGCGGCCCACGATCTCCAGGGGCAGTCCCCCGGAATAGCGCAGGATCATTAGCGTGTGGCGGCCGGGTAGGAGAGGCGTGGCTGTCTGACTCGACCGCACAGGCACCGGTTTGGCTGCCGCTGCCAGTTCCCCAGCCCTGGCCGGGCCCACCGAGCCCTCCACCTGTTGGAGCGCGCCGTACCACTTGGCCCCCACAGTTGTGGCCGCAGGCAGCGTTTCCCAGCTGACCAAGCCTGCAAACTCCTGACCGGCGGGAAAGTGTTGCCGCGGCTCGCCCTTGATGCTGCTGCTCGCCGGGTCATAGGTGTAGACGCTGGCGTCGGTGTGCAGAGCAGAGTGGCGGCCAGGTGGCGAAGTGGCCAGAAACGTCACCAGCCCGACCACCAGGATGATCAGGCCGGCGTAGCCCGCCAGCAGCATCGTGTGGTAGATCCGGCTCGGATTCTCGGGCTCATAGCGGCCCGACCTGGGAGAGGTCATTCAGGACACAGAGGCTAACAAGGTCCGCACGCCGCGGAGTAAGAGCGCCGATCAGCCGGCGAGCGGGAGACGAAGCGTGAAGCGGCTGCCCCTGCCGAGCTCGCTCCAGGCCAGGCGAAGTCTCCCGCCGTTCAGCTCCGCCAGGTCCCTGGCGATGGCCAGGCCCAGGCCGATGCCGCGCCGGCGGGGCTCCCCCTGTCCACCCCCGCGCTGGAAGCGCTCAAAGATGGTCTCCTGCAGCTCAGGGGCGACGCCTGGGCCATGATCGCAGACGCTGATCTCAGCCTCGTCACCAGTCCGACAGGTGGTTAGGCGCAGTTCGGGTTTCCCATCGGAATAGTTGAGGGCGTTGTTGACCAGGTTGTCCAGCACTATGCCGAGCTGGTGACTGTCCACGTTCACAGGCAGCGCCTCGTCCGAGACCTCGTACTGGAGGTCCGCCTCGAGCAGAGCCACCCGACCCTTGGCGCGCTCGGCGGCCAGCTTCACCAGCAGGCCGGCGTCAAGCAGCTGGCGATTCACCTGCAGACGGCCCGACTCGAGCCGAGCGGCTGTCAACACGTCGTTGACCATGGCCTTCAGCTCCTCCACCTTTTGCTGGGTGCGCTCGATTGGGAGGGCCCACATAGGGGGCACCTCGCCGAGCTGGCCCTCGGCCATCATGGAGAGGTAGCCGCCGATCACGCTGAGCGGGCTGCGGAACTCATGGGCAACCAGGTTCAGGATCTCGCCCTTGATCCGGGAGGCGTCGAGCGCCTCCTGCCGGCCTGACTCGCGTTCCTGCTCAGTGCGCCGGAGAGCCGTGACGTCGTGAACCGAGAGCAGCCAGACTTTTTCGCCGCCGATGCTGGTCGGGGCGGCCCGGACCTCGCAAGCGGCGCCGCCCGGCTCGGCCTCAACTGTCTGCGAGGACCCCGCAGCCAGTGGGATCCCCCGCAACCGTTCGGTCAGAGAGAGCCGGGAGCCGCCCAGCAGCCGCCTGGCCGCCCGGTTGAACTGGATGACGTCCCCTCCGGCGGAGAGGACGACCAAGCCGTCAACGGCATTCTCGAAGAGCGCTCGCAGCGCGTCGGCGTGAAGCAGGTCCCACTGCCGCGCACTTCCGGACTGCACAGGTGGGGATGTGCCCGAGTGAATCCCTCGGCGGCCCTCGATCAGATCGGACTCAGCCCGTCCAGCCATGAATCGGAAAGGCACCCCTACGCAAAACAGGATAGCAGCGCTGCAACATTCTCTACCCAAACCGTACCACTAGATTGCGCTTTCTGTTCTGCCTGAGAGAAGATGGACCTCGATGAGATTCGGCATCGCCATCTTTCCGACCGACTATGCGATAGGCATGGCCGAGCTCGCCCAGGCCGTCGAGGAGCGTGGCTTCGACTCCCTCTGGGTGGCTGAGCACAGCCACATCCCGGTCTCCCGGCAGACTCCCTACCCCAGCGGCGGCGACCTACCGCAGGAGTACTGGCACACGCTTGACCCCTTCATCGCACTCACCGTCGCCGCCGGAGCGACTTCCACTCTCAAGCTGGGCACTGGTGTCTGCCTGGTCGTCGAGCATGAGCCGATCGACCTGGCGAAGCGAGTGGCCAGTCTCGACCACGTCTCCGGCGGCCGCCTGCTCTTTGGCGTCGGCGGCGGTTGGAATCGCGAGGAGATGGCCAACCACGGCACCGAGTTCAGCCAGCGCTGGGGCGTGCTGCGCGAGCGAGTCGAGGCGATGAAGACGATCTGGGCCGAGGACGAGGCGGAATTTCACGGCAGGCACGTCAACTTTGACCCACTCTGGCTGTGGCCCAAGCCAGTCCAGAAGCCGCACCCGCCCATCTGGCTCGGCGGCAACGGGCCCAACACTCTGAAGCGGGTGGTGCGTTACGCAGACGGCTGGATGCCCAATCGAGGCCAGTGGCTCGACCGGATCGCCGAGTTGCAGGGGCTGGCGCAAGAGGCGGGGAGAGGACCGATCCCGGTCCAGGTCTACGGCGCCCGCACCGATCGCCAGGAGGTGGAGCGGTTCCTCGCGGCCGGCCTGGAGCGCTGCGTGTTCTACGTGCCGCCCGACGGCCGGGACGCTGCGATGCGCCGGCTGGAGGAGCTGACCGAGTTCGTCAAACCGTATTAGTTGCCTGTAGCAGCCGAAAAGACGGCATCTCGGGGCTCAGGGCGCCGATACGTGCGCAGCATTCCCCGCTTCGCGGGTCCCCTAAGCGCGGGGCCCGGCCCTTCGTCGTTACGGATCTTCTGATCCGCTCCTCCTCGTTCCACCCTTTCCTTCGCCTCGGCCCCCTGACCGGCGCCATGAGCGGGCGCCTGCCCCGAGCTACCGCCCAATCGGCCGCTACAGGCAACTCGGGCTGAGCTCAGCCTCCGGTCTCGGGCACCGGGGGGGGGGGCGCACGGCTGCGAGCCAAGCAAAAGAGGGAGAGCACCCCCCATCGCACTGTCTAACCCCCACCC